>JAICKM010000178.1 GCA_025927935.1 Chloroflexia bacterium
ATCTGCCCGCGCTCGATGGAAAAGCCGCTCAAGAAGATCGCTGTGGACAGCGGCAGCAGCACCAGGATCACAAACACCGCCAGCGCCACGATAATGAGCACCCAGCGCTGCAAGCGGCGCCGTTGGGCTGGGCCGGGCGGCGTATCCTCGTTCAGCGGCGCCCCTAGCCAATCCGGGGTAGGCTCCGGCGCCAGACTGACCAGGATGACATCCGGCTCGGCGGGCACCTCCGCCGCGGGCGCGCGACCCGGCACCCGCCCAGCGCCCGGCAGCAGCCGCAACAGGGCGTCGAGGCCGAGCGCGGCCAGCCCGGCGTTCGCCAGCCCCAGCAGCAGCAGCAGCCGCCCGGCGGCGCGGAACTTGTCGAAGCCGGGCACCAGGCCGTGCAGCCAGGAAAAGACGATGCTGAACGGGCCGAGCATCCCCAGCAGGGCCAGCACGCCCAGGGCCACCGGGAAGGTCAGCCGCCGGTCGCGCCGTAGAAACAGAGCCGCTCCCGCCAGCAGCACGGCCACGACGCCCAGGTAGCCCCAATTCTCCGTGGTCTGCCAGGGCACCCAGTAGTTGGACGGGTTGGCGCCGTAGACGCGCGGCAGCACCAGGTTGAGCAAGCCCACCGGCTGCATGGCGTGTTCGGTGGCCTGCTCATAGCTGATCGCGTTGCGCAAGGACTGGCCCGCCAGTTCTTGCGACGGCAGCAACTGCACGGCGCTCAGCCCCGCTGTGATGATCAGGATGACGGGCAGGCGCAAAACACCGGGACGCCACGCGGCGGGGATGCGCTCCAGCAGCGGCAGGCGGCTGCGCGCGGCGGGCACGACGTCCGCCGGGCTGCTCCAGAGCAGATAGAGCCAGTAGAGGCCAATCGCCAGCGCCTCGTAGAGCATGGTCTGCGGGTGCCCGGCCAGGAAGGTGCAGGCCAGGGCGACCCCCGCCGCCGGCATCCAGAGCGGGTTGGCGGAGCGGGCGGCGCGACGGGCCAGCAGCAGGTTCCAGGGCAGCCAGGATGCGGCGAAGATCATCGGCATATGGCCGAAGTGCGCGGTCATGAAACCGCAGAAAGCGAAAGCCGCCGCCCCGGCCACCGCCGGCGCGCGTAAGAGGCGCAAGTCGCGCAGCCAGACATACATGCCCAGGGCAGCCCAGGCATAATGGAGCACCAGCAGGAACTCCAGCGTGCCATACGTATAGCTGGGCAAGGTGTACCAGGCGAGCAGGTTGGGCGGGTAAAACATGCCGCTCTGCACGTCGGCGGCCAGCGGCATCCCGCTGAAGGCATAGGGGTTCCAGAGCGGGAACTGCCCGGCCTGGATCGAGCGGTAGATAAAGCTATAGAGAGGATAGAAGAACGAGGCCAGGTCGCCGCCGCCGATGGGCATCCACACGTCCACGGTGAACAGCGCGCGCCAGAAGAACCCCGCCACCAGCCCGGCCAGCACCAGCAGGGCGCCCGCCTCGCGTAACCACGGGGTCCAGCGCCGGTCGCGCCGCGCCGCTGCCCCCAGCACAAGCAACAGGACGAGCGCGAGCACAGCCAGGCCGGCCGCAATCGGCAGGGGCAGCAGCGGACTCATAGGCGCGAGCGGGAACTCGGTTCAGCGGCGACCGGCGGAGGCGGCGCCAGGTCGGCATCCGCGCGGGCAAGGTCGCGCGTGCCGCTCTGCACCGCGCCCCAACTCAGCCCCTCGCGGATCATGCTGATCAGCCCGGCCAGGGCCAGGGGCAGGAAGCCCAGCGCGTGCAGGAAGGTGGCGAACGCCAGCGCCTCGTCCGGCCCGACGCCGAAGACCTGCAACGCCTGTTTAGCGGTCGCATGATAGACGCCGACATAGCCGGGGGCCGAGGGCACGGTCATCACCAGGTTGGTGGCGTCCACAATCAGCGCCGGGGCGGTGATCGGCAGCCAGAGGCCGAAGCTGCCCAGGAAGCAATAGGTCGCCAGCACGTTGGTCGTCCAGCTCAAGATGGTCCAGAAGGCGATGCCGGGCGCGACCTGCGGGCGGCGCAGCGGCAGCAGGCCGTCGAGCACCTGGTTGGTGATGCTCAGCACGGCGGGGCGGAAGCGCTGGGGCACCAGTGGCAGGAAGCGGGCGATCAAGCCGCGGGCCAGGTCGGGGAACAGGGCCGCGGCCAGCACCACCACGAACAGCCCGCCGAACAGGATGGCGGCGATCAGCGCGGGGCGTTGGAAGTCGGCGGGCAGGCTAATGAACGGCAGGATCAGGCCCAGCATGGCGACCAGCGCCATCGTGTCAAGCACCTTTTCGACCAGGATAGTCGAGAGCGTGCGCGGCACCGGCAGCCCCGCAGTGGCGCGTAGCACCGTGGCGCGAACGATCTCGCCGGTGCGTAGCGGCAGCACCGTGTTGAACAGGTAGCCGATCATCAGCGCGGCGGTCAGACGTGCATAAGGCGCTTTGTCCTGATCGGGGTAGTACAGCAGGCGCCAGCGGAAGACCTTGCTGCCGATGGCAACCACCCAGGGCACCAGGCCCAGGGCGAAGATGGCCGGATTGATGTGCGCGAAGGCCGCCGTCACCTGCTCGAAGTTGATATCCTTCAGGGCCCAATAGAGCGCGCCCAGGCTGATCAGGATCCCGACGACGGCAATGAGCTTTTTCATAAGTTAGTGCTTCGGTCCCAGGTTCGCCATGTAATCGACATCCGCAACCCGCCCGGCGTGCTTGAGGACCAGTTCCTGGGCCTTGGCCCGGCTCGTGGCGAGCAGGTCGCTGCGCAACAGGTTCCAGTTGGCGTTCTCGTGATAGTCGAGGTGGTAAATCACATTATCGGGCTGGGTGTAGCAGGAGCGCCCCAGCAGCGGGAATACTTCGGTCAGGAAAGCCACTTCCCAAACATGGGTGCCCTGGCGTGGATCATCCAGTACGTCCACGGTGGTCGCATAATACTCCAGCAGAATGCGCCGGACGATCTCATCCTGGTGGAAGACGGTGCCGGGGGCAAACTGGGTGCGCGCCCCCAGGGCCGTGCGCCGGGTGCTGGGGTTCTTTAGCGCGGGCGCCAGATAGCCGTAGTCGGGGTGGGCGGCAATAAAATCGCTCGACATAGTCAACGAGCCGCTGGGCAGCACCACATCGTCGTCCATGAAGCAGACGTTGGGGCCGGGGAGCGCCTCCAGCAAGGCCAGGCGGCCCCGGCTAAACAGGTGCCGGCGCTCACGCCGGTGCTCATAGGTACACGAAATGCCCCGGTCGAAAGCCAGGCGCATGGCCGAACTGAAGTCAGCCTCGTGGATCACCGGGCGCTCGGATGTATCGACGATGTGGATGCGGATGCCGGGCGTGTTTTGCAGCAGCAGACTGGACAACGCCATTGCCAGCGTCGGCTTGCCCATCGTCAAGATCCCGATCTCGATGGTGGTGGCCGGGCCGGATTCCGGTGTCGCCGCGGCGCCTGCGCTGTTCCCAGGGGTGGTCATGCGTATCTCTCCAAATAGATGTCGGACGAGTGGTCAGTGGTCAGTGATCGGTGGTTGGTCCTCTGTAGCCGGCTTAGCAAACGGTGTATAGGCTATCAATTATGCGGCGGATCTGGCCGGACCTGCCGGAACACCGTAATCGCTGACCACTGACCACCGACCACTGACCACTGACGGCTAAACGTTAAACAAAATGTGCAGAATATCGCCGTCTTTGACGGTGTAGGTCTTGCCTTCCATGCGCACGGTGCCGCGCTTCTTCGCCTCGGCCATGCTGCCCGCGGCGATCAGGTCGGTGTAGGCCACTACCTCGGCGCGGATGAAGCCGCGCTCCAGGTCGCTGTGAATGGCGCCCGCGGCCTGCTGCGCGTTGGTGCCCCGGCGGATGGTCCAGGCGCGCACCTCGTCTTGCCCGGCGGTGAGGAAGCTGATCAGCCCCAGCAGGTCATAGGACAGGGTGATCACCGTGCCCAGCGGCGAGGGACCGAGACCCAGGCTCTCGCGGAACTCGGACGCATCCTCCGGGGAAAGCTGCGCGACTTCCATCTCCAACTGGGCGCAGGCGGCGACGGCAGCCGTGCCGTCGTCGGGCCAGGCTTGCTTGGCGGCGGCCACCAGCGCCTCCCCGGCATCGAGATTCGTTTCGCCCAGGTTGAAGAGGATCAGCCAGGGCTTGTTGGAGAGGAACTGGTAATTCTTGACCAGTTTCTGCTCCTCCTCGTTGAGATCGAGGACGCGAATCGGACGGTTCTGCTCGATCTCCGGCTGGATGCGGGTCAGCAAGGCCAGTTCGCGCTCCTGCACCTCACGCTCCACCGGGCGCATCTTGCCGATCTCGGCCTTGATGCGCGTGATGCGCCGCTCGATAATGCCCAGGTCGCTGAAGACCAGTTCCAGCGTGACCGCTTCCAGGTCGCGCAGCGGATCGACCGATCCGGCGGGATGCGGCAGGTTGGCGTTCTCGAACGCGCGCACGACGATCAGCAGCGCATCGTTGGCCGCGACAGCGCCCAGGAACTTACGGCTCAGGCCCTCGGTCCGCGCCACCGAGGGATCTTCGCTGGTCGCCAGGCCGGCCACGTCCACATACTGGACATCGGCGGGCGTCAGCTTGCGCGGCTTGAACATCTCGGCCAGCACGGTGAGCCGGTCGTCGGGCACCTTCACCATCGCCACGTTCGGCTCATCCGAGGCCACCCCAAAGGCCGAAGTCTGCGCCTGCGAATGAGTCAGCGCATTAAACAGAGTCGTCTTGCCGCTCTTGGGCAAACCACAAATACCAAGTGTAAGCGCCATAAACTGGCCGCACCTCCAAAAACCATCAAAACATCCTGCCCACCGGGACGACATGCCCGCGGGCGGCTAAACAAGCTTAACCCGCTTATTGTACCAGGATCGCGAGGAAAGGTAAACCCGCGCCGCACGCTTCCAACCTCCAGCCAAACTCACCGCCGAGACGCAGAGAACGCAGAGATCATTGAAATACACTCTATCTACCGCCTTCTTGCTGCGTGAAGCCGGCTCAACGGTGCGCTGCTCTGCCTCTCTACACCATACCCCATCCAAACCTCTGCGTCCTCTGCGCCTCGGCGGTGCAACTCAGGTATATCAACGGCCGTGAGTCGCCTTCATTGACACCCTGCGCGGCAATCCGGTATAATTCCCGTTGGCATTGCGTATATCGCCATCAGCAATGATTATATCTAGCCGGGTTCCGTCTTTAAGGAGTAGGGATTTTTGATGCAAAACGGACATGTGAGCGCGCAGGATCTGCAAGCCACCAAGGCCCCGGCACCGGCGGCATCCGGGCCACGCCAGGCCCTGGTGCTGGTCTGGGAGTTCTGGAAAGCCTACGCCGAGCGGATCGCCTTTTTTCAGACCAGCGTGATCCTGACGATCATTTATGTGATTGTGGCAGGCCCGATCTGGGCCATCGGCCGGTTGACCGGCCATCATTTCTTGCCGATGAGTCCGCGTAACGCGCCGACGTTCTGGCACCCGGCCCATATGGGCCGCATTGCCGGCATCGATGAGTTGAAAAAACAGGGGTAACATGTACGTACTGGGGATTTCCTGTTTCTATCACGACGCCGCGGCCTGCCTGATCAAAGACGGCGAAGTGCTGGCGGCCGCCGAGGAAGAGCGCTTTACCCGCAAAAAGCACGACGCCGACCTGCCGCGCAACGCCATCGACTACTGCCTGCGCGTGGGCGGCATCACCGCCGACCAGCTTGATGCGGTGGGCTTCTACGAGAAGCCGCTGCTCAAGTTCGAGCGCATCCTGCAATCGGCGCTGCAAAGCTTCCCGCAGTCCTGGGGCATGTTCACCAAGGCGATGCCCGTCTGGTTCAAGCAGAAGCTCTGGATCCAGACGGAGATCGAGAGCGCCCTGGGCAAGAAGGTGCCGATCTACTTCATCGACCACCACCTCAGCCACGCGGCCAGCGCCTTCCTGGTCTCGCCCTTCGAGGAAGCGGCGATCCTGACCTTCGACGGCGTGGGCGAGTGGACCACCACGGCCTATGGCTACGGCAAGGGCACGGAGATCGAGCTGACCAAGGAGATCAAGTACCCCCATTCGCTGGGCCTGCTCTATAGCACCTTCACGGCCCACGCGGGCTTCGAGGTCAACGAGGGCGAGTACAAGCTGATGGGCCTGGCCGCCTACGGCCAGCCGACCTACTATCAGCAGGTCCGCGACATGGTCGATCTGCGCGACGACGGCTCGTTCCAGCTTGACATGAGCTATTTTGCCTACCATTACAGCCTGCATTCGATGAGCGACAAGTTCATCGAGGTGTTCGGGCCGCCCCGCTCGCCCGAGTCGCCGATGGAGGACCGCTACGCCAACATTGCCGCGTCCATCCAGAAGGTGACGGAGGAGATCATGCTGGCCGGGGCGCGGGCCATCCGCCAGGCCACGGGCAGCGATTATCTCTGCATGGCCGGGGGCGTGGCGCTCAACTGCGTCGCCAACGGGCGCATCCTGCGCGAGGCCGGATTCAAGGACATCTGGGTCCAGCCGGCGGCGGGCGACGCTGGGGGCGCGCTGGGCGTGGCCGCCTTCCTCTATCATAAGATCTCCGGGCAGCCGCGCAGCTACGTCATGCGCAACGCTTATCTCGGCCCGGCCTACTCGAACGACGAGATCAAGCGCTTCCTGCAAAGCGAGGGCATCGCCTACCAGGAACTGAGCGACGCCGATCTGGTGAAGACGGTGGGCAAGTTGCTGGCCGAGAACAACGTCATCGGCTGGTATCAGGGCCGCATGGAGTTCGGGCCGCGCGCTCTTGGCTCCCGCTCCATCCTGGCGAACGCCAGCCACCCGGAGATGAAGGATATCCTCAACGAGAAGATCAAGCACCGCGAACAGTTCCGGCCGTTCGCACCGGCGGTGCTGCTGGAGGAGACGCCCAACTACTTCGCGCTCGACGCTCAGCATGAGAGCCCATACATGCTGCTGGTGGCCGATGTGCTGCCCCAGTACCGCGCCCTCTTGCCGGCCATCACCCATGTAGACGGCACCGCTCGCCTGCAAACGGTGACGGCGGAAGAAAACGGCCTCTATTACCAGGTCATCCGTGAGTTCTTCGGCCACACCGGAGTGCCCGTGATCGTCAACACCTCGTTCAATGTGCGCGGCGAGCCGATTGTCAATACGCCGGGCGAAGCCTATAACTGCTTCAGCCACACCGATATGGATTATCTGGTGCTGGGCAACTGCCTGATCGACAGCGCCGCGAAGAAGATCATCGCCGCCTACGCGGGCCACAAGGGGCCGCGGGTCAAAGAAGAAGTCATCGTTTAGCAAACACGCAACCGCCGGCGGGTCTCTAGCGGCGGTTTGGAGGGGAAAATGCGATCTCGCCTGTCTGTACTGGGCGGTCTGTTTGGGTTTATGGTGCAGGGCAGCCGGAAATACTGGCTGTTGCCGCTGGTCATTGCACTGATGGTCGTGGTCCTGGCAATCGTGATCGGCGGCAGTAGCGTGCTGGCCCCGTTCATCTACCCGCTGTTCTAGCCCCATGCAAACACCAAGGACTTTATCGCCGGGCGTGCGCTGGGCGCTCGTCATCGGGCTGTGGATGGTGCTGCTGGCGCTGCTGGCGCTGGCCGTGCGTAACTTCGGCTGGCTGACCACCTGGGCGTCCGGGCTGTTTCTGAGCTGTCTCAGCGTGTGCGGGGTGATCATCGGCTTCTCGCTGATCGCCGCCGCGATCACGCTCTCCGTGGACACGATCAAGGGCCGCTACCCTTGATCGCGGTCCGGCGGCTGCTGGTAGTCGCCGCCTACCTCGTCTTAATCCTTGCCTTCACCTGGCCGCTACCCATGGCGCTGGGCGATCACCTGGTGCTGGCGCGGGGCAGCGATGTCTGGCCGCACATCTGGAACTTCGCCTGGGTACGCACGGCCCTGGTGGACCTGCACCACTCGCCCTACTTCACGCACAGCATCTTCTATCCCACGGGCGTGCCGCTGGTCTACCACGCCCTCAACATCTTCACCGCCACGGTGTCGATCCCGCTCCAGGCGCTGTTCGGCCTGGTGGCGGCGTTCAACCTGATGCTGCTGGCGAACCTGCTGACCGCCGCCCTGGCCGCCTACTGGCTGGGCCGCGTGCTGGGCCTCGACCGCCTGCCCGCCTTCCTGCTCGGCCTGCTGTTCGCCTGTAGCCCGCCCGTCAGCGCCGCCGTCAGCCAGGGCCAGGCCGAACTCGCCAGCGTCTTCTGGATGCCGCTCTATGCCGCCTTGCTGCTGCGCGGGGGCGGGCTGCGGCTGCGTGGATTGCCGCCGGGCGGGTGGCCGTATCTGGCCGGCGCCGGACTGGCCCTGGTGGGGTCCGCGCTGGCGATCTGGTACTGGTTCGTCAGCTTGCTGATCTTCACCGCCGTCTATGGCTTGCTGGAACTCTGGGCGGCCTGGTCCACCGCCGACCGGCGGGCGATGGCCGCGGTAGTCGGGCGGCTGGCCCTGGTCGGCGGCATCGCCCTGGTGCTGCTCAGCCCGTTGCTCGTGCTCATGGTGCAGGAGCAGTTGCGCAGCGGGGCCGACGTGGGCATCGCCCGCTCCGGCACCTCAGATGCCGTGGTGCTCAACGGCTCGCAAGACCCGCTGGCCTGGTTCCGCCCGCTGCCGGGCCGCATCGACATCGCCCAGGAGTTTCTGAATGGGGCCAACCTGGGCCTGGGCTGGACAGTGCTCGCCCTGGGCGTCGTGGCCGCGGTGCTGCTGCGCGGTCCCCGGAGGCGAGGGGTGGCGCTCTGGGGCCTGGCCGCGCTGGCGCTGGCCGTGCTGGCGCTCGGCCCGCACCTGGTGTTGAACGGCCAATCGACCGGCATCCCGCTGCCCTACGCGGCCATCCTGAAACTGCCCGGAGCCGCGGCCATGCGCGTGCCGTTACGGTTCGCCACCCTGCTGGCCCTCTGCCTGGCCGTCCCGGCGGCGTTCGGCCTGGCCGCGATCCTCGACCGCGTGCGCCCGGCTGCCGGGCAACTGGCCGTCACCGCCCTGGCCGTGCTGCTGGTGGTCGTCGAGTTCTTCGGCCCGCCGCGCGTGTTGATCCAGCCGGAAGCGCAACCCTTCTTCCAACAGTTAGCCGCCCACCCCTCGCCCTGCCTGGGCGATCTGCAACCGCCGCTGGCTCAGTGCGACGCCGTGCTGGAACTGCCGCAGGCGACCTGGATCCCGCCCGGTATGTATCACCAGGCGATCAGCAAGCACCCCATGGTCGGTGGCTACATCTCGCGCCACTACCCCTACGATTTTGCCGTCAACACGCCGGGCGTTGCCCAGTTGATCGACGCCGACCCGACGAGCCTGGGCGCCGATATTCTCACGCCGTCCGTCCACGACACGGCGCTCCAGGCCATGGACTACTATGGTGTGCGCTACGTAGTTGTGCATCCGCTGGACGACTATCGCCCGGCGCCTGATTTGCAACAGACCTTGCGCCTCCTCTTCCCTACCCCCGGCGCCACCGCCGATGGGCTGACCGTCTACACTGTGCCGCCGGTGGATCAGGATCGCGCCTTCTTCTATCTGGGAGAGAACTGGCACGCCATGGAGCAAAACGCTCAAGGTCTGCGCTGGCGCTGGACCGACCAGAGCGCCGCAGTGCATATCGTGACGCCGGACGCCGCGGCAGGCGCGTATACCCTGGCCCTGGATGTCTACTCGGTCAGCGGGCCGCGCACGCTGGTCGCCACGCTGGACGGCCAGGAGCTGGGCCGCTATCCCGTGACCCCGGCGCCGGGCGGGCAGGTGGCCCTGCCGCTGGCGCTGGCGCCCGGCGAACATCTGCTGACGCTGGCCTCGGTGGAACCGGCCCTGGAGCCGCCCGGCGACAAACGGCACCTCAGCCTGGGCTATCATGCGCTGACCCTTACCCGCCGTTAACCAATATTGACCTTTTTTTGACGCCCCAGCGCGCCTCGCCACGCCTGGTGCGCACGCCGCCACCTGCAACCTTCGATATAGCCGGTCGTTATGGATAAGGGGACCCTGTAGAGGGCGCGCGCCGCGGGTGCTCACATGGGGAGGAGTCAAGAGCAGCGCGGATCGCTATGATGCGCTGTCGCCCCGGTCCGGCCGCCGCGCGAGGCGCCCCCGGCACGAGGAGAAGTACGCTTGCGATGCCGCCGGACAAGCGCCGGACAGAGCTTGCGGACACCCAGGACGATTGCCCAGGCCCTGGATGCGGTTTGACAGGCTCGGACGGCGTTGAGTATACTAAGCGGTGTATGCCTTGAGGTAGCCTGTTGTGAGAAGTGTTCCGGTGTACCGCGGCGGGGGGAGTGCCGCGACGCAACTCCTTGGGAACAGGCGATCATACCTAGCGCGTGCCGGCGGCTACCAAACACGCGCGGCATATCGGCTTCCGGACGGCGCGTAGCCCGCTACGTCTCTGCCCCCAATCGCGGCCTGCGCACTGCGGCCGGCGTACTCATTATTTCACAGTTCCCGCGACGTTCTCTTTTGCGTTACAGCCGTCGTGCCGAGGGAACTGTGGATTGGTCCACACCCGGAAACGCCGGGTGGGAAACGACACGAAGGGAGAACAGGTTTTCATGAAAAGATGGCAAATTGCCACCCTGGCGGCGGCTCTAGCGGTCGCTTCGGTCGGGGCAGTAGGTGCGTCCTTCTCGGGGACACCGCATGCGGACGGGCCGGTGGTGGTCGTGCCCAGCACCGTCGTCGTCGCCAACGCCAACTGGCAGCCCAGCGGCCCCGCTCCCGCCCGCCCCGCCGCCCTGCCCGCCGCCCCCGCCCTGCCCGCCGCCACCGGCCCCGTC
>JAICKM010000491.1 GCA_025927935.1 Chloroflexia bacterium
GCTAATCATCACCGGCTGGCTCATGGCGCGCAACGTGCGCGCGGCCATCCTGCTGGGCATCGTGGCGACTACCCTGCTGGCCTGGCTCGCGGGCGCCGTCTCCGCCGATTGGCGCACGGCCCTGGCCGTCCACTACCCCGCCGGCCTGGGCGACATCGTGCAACTGCCCGACCTGGCCCGCTGGCTCAACCTGGGCGTCTTCAAGATGGACTTCGCCGGGCTGAGCCACTTCACCACCGGGGCGCTGATCCTCTTCTTCCTCACCTTCCTGGTGACGGACATGATGGACAGCTTCGGCACGTTCAGCGGCCTGGCCGCCAAGTTGGGCATCCTGGACCGCAACAGCAACTTCCCCGGCTCGCGCCAGACCATGTTCGTGGACGCGGCGGCGGGCGCCTTCGGGCCGCTGGTCGGCACGGCCACCGTCGCCACCTTCATCGAGAGCAGCGCGGGCGTCGGCGAAGGCGGGCGCACCGGCCTGGCCTCGGTCTGGACGGCCATCTTCTTCCTGCTGGCGCTCTTCTTCGTGCCGCTGGTGGGCCTGGTGCCGCCGGTCGCCACGGCGCCCGCACTGCTCGTGGTCGGCTTCCTGATGATCGAGCCGGTGCTCAAAATCAACTTCGCCGACATCACCGAGGGCCTGCCCGCCTTCCTCACCCTGGCCGTCATGCCGCTCACCTACAGCATCGCCGACGGCATGTTCGCCGGCATCGTCAGCTACGTCCTGCTCAAACTGCTCACGGGCCGCGTCCGCGAAGTCAGCCTCACCATGTGGGCCTTCGCCATCCTGCTGCTCCTTGCCAAGATCCTCGACGCCGTCGTCACGTAGTGCATGCTGGCTATTCGTTCAGCCTCTGGTCCAGGGCGTACTCAATGGCCTGTTCCGCGGGCATGGCCCGGCCCTCCTGCCGGACATGCTCGTATTCTGCCGCCCCCAGCAGGTTCCGGGCGGAAACGACCGCCTGCTCATATTGCAGCTTGTCCGGGCCATCCAGCACACTCCTGATGCTCTCTAACAGCGCCTCCGCTGCCCCCAGCAGCTTCGCGCCTCGCTTCACCTCGGCCTTGACCCCTTCCTCTCCATCTCCCATCCCCGCTTCCGCCTTCGCGCCCGCTCTTGCCACGGCCCCGGCCACTGACAACGCACCCAGGCCGGCAAGCGATTGTGCGATGCCGCTTTTCTCACCCAGCTCTTTTCGCAATGCCAGGCTCCGCTCATACAAGGAGCGGGCTGCGGCGTAGTCCCCCTCCGCCTCGGCCACTTCCCCCAGACGGTAGAGGCCGAAGGCCATAAACACCTTGTCCTCAAGCTCCTCTCTCAATGCCAGGTTTTGCTCTTGCAAAGCGCGGGCTGCGGCATAGTCCCCTCGCCCCTTGGCCACTTCCCCCAGATTATAGAGCGACCAGGCGATACCTACCTTATTGCCCTGTTCCCGCATACGAGCCAGGCTTTCCTCCAGCAGTGAACCCGCAAGAGAGTAGTCCTCCTGTCGGAAGTGTATAATCGCTAACAGGCTGAGTGCGTAGGCGATGCCCACCTTATCGCCCAGTTCCCGCTCTAAACTTAGGCATTCCTCGTACAGTGAGCGTTCCAATGAATAGCGCCCCTGGCGCCCGGCCAGGATCCCCGCTTCCATGAGAGCCAGGGACCTCGCCGCCTTATGCGTGTATTCCAGCTCTTCCATCTGGTCGGTATCCGAGTCCGCCCCCTGGGTCGCTTGCTCGCCCGGTTCGCCTGCCCCCGCCCACAGGACCGGCCTGCGCCATCTGCTCGGAGTGACCCTACCCCCCTGGCCTCTGCTTGTGTTTGCGGCTTGCCCTGCCCCTACTCGCCTCACCTCTGATTGTGTCTGCCCCTCCTGCCGTGTCTTCTCCAGGTTATCCAGCTCCAACAAAGCGCGCAAGTATTCCAACCCCTCGCTGAAATAGCCACGGACGAACCAGAAGTTGCCAACGGCCCCACCGATCCTCAGACCTATCAGAATAGCCTCGGCTGCGCCATCCGCTTCACCCGCCATAGCTTCATCTTGTACGGCTTGTGCGGCCTCCCTTTTCACATCCTTCTCCGTCGTCCTCTCCCTGGCGCCCTTGGCGCCGCCCACCCTCATGGCCCAACGCAGGGCAGCCCTGATGTTGTCGTGCTCCTTGTCTAGACGGTTCAGCGACTCCTCCGTCTCCTTGCTCCAGAAGAGGGACCCTGCTTTCTCTGCCAGTCGCATGAAGTAAAGCGCGTGCTCCCGGCGCAGGGCCGCGGCATCCCCACTCTCCGCTAGCTTCTCCCTTGCGTACTCGTGTATGGTCTCCAGCATCCAGAACCGCGGCTCGCCATCCCGGCCTTCCCGCTGCTGTAACAGGCTGCTCTCGACCAGCCTCTCTACCCCATCCAACACGTCGATCCCCAGCATTCTATCAACGTTACAGACCGCTTCCAACGCCGCAAGCGCGCGGCCTCCCTGGAACACCGCCATGCGCCGGAACAACTGCTGCTCCCCGGCACCCAGCAACTCGTAGCTCCAGTCGATCGCTCCGCGTAGCGTCTGCTGCCGGGCAGCCACGTCCCTGCTGCCTCCCACCAGCAACTTCAGGCGGTGCTCTAGCCGGGCGCGCAGGGCCTGCGGAGGCAAGAGCCGGATGCGGGCGGCGGCCAGTTCGATTGCCAGCGGTAAGCCGTCCAGCCTGCGGCAGATTTCTGCCACTGCCCAGGCATTATCCTCAGTCACCTGGAAGTCAGGTTTGATGTCCCTGGCTCTCTCCACAAAGAGGCGCACCGCCTCACATTGGGTGAGTATGTCGAGTGGCGGCAACTGCCCTGGCATGTTGCCGGGCGTTTCAGGGGGAAGTTGTAGCGGAGGCACAGGATACTCGCGCTCTCCCTTTATCCGCAGGGGCACCCGGCTGGTGACCAGCACCTTGAGATGGGGACACGAAGCGATCAGGTTGGCGACCTGGGGCGATGCCGCCACCACCTGCTCGAAATTGTCCAGCAGCAGCAGCAACTGTTTCTCGTGCAGGAAGTATTTGAGGCTGTCGAGGAGAGACCGGCTCCCCGCCTCCGGCTCACGAACGCCCAGGGTCTGGGCTATCGTGGAGACCACCAGGCCGGCATCGGTGAGGGCGGCCAGCTCCACGAACCACACACCATCAGGAAAGCTGTCGAGCGTATCAGCCCCGACCTGCAATCCCAGGCTCGTCTTGCCGATGCCGCCCGGCCCGGTCAGTGTGACCAGCGCAACTTCGGGCTTCCGAATGAGCGCACATACCGCGGCAACCTCACGCTCCCGGCCCACCAGGGGCGTGGCCTGCCGGGGCAGGTTGTTGGGTTGGTTGTTCAGCGTCTTGAGGGTGGCAAACTCGGCAGGGAGGCCGCTCACAACTAACTGGTAAATGTGCTCCGGGCGGGTAAGGTCTTTGAGCCGGTGTTCGCCCATGTCCAGCAGGGTAGTATCCTGCGGAAGCGCATCGCGCACCAACTCTTGCGTTGCAGAAGAAAGCAGGGTCTGCCCACCATGCGCGGTGGAGATGAGGCGCGCGACCCGGTTGAGGACGGGACCAAGATAGTCATCCCCCCGCTCCTCGGTGATACCCGTATGCAGCGCAATTCTCACCTTCACCTCACCCGTTTCCGGAGGCCACGGCTCAGAGTAAAGAGCACGTTGCGCGTCAAGCGCCGCTTGCACAGCCTGGGGAGCGGTGGGGAAAGCCGCCTGGAAAGCATCGCCGACCATCTTGTAGGCATACCCGCCGTTTGCCGCGATAGCCCGGCGCAGGATAGCTTCCTGGCGGGCGAAGGCACGCTGCATGGCCTGGGGGTGAGCTTCCCAGTGTCGGGTGCTGCTCTCGATATCGGTGAAAAGGAAGGTGACGGTACCGGTAGGGTGGGTGCCGGCGGGCGAAGGGGATGGCGAGTTGTACATAGCAGGGCACTCCTCCTCTCATAGGAACGGCCCGGTAAGGGCGCACACTCGGTACGCGCGCAAAGGAATGTATACCCGTGCAGCTATTATAGCAAGTAGCAGGTGCGGCAGGTCAATAGGACAAGAAGAAAGTTGGAAGCCAAGTGGTCAATAACGTGAGGCATTGTCACTCTTCGCTGCGCTCAGAGTCTCGTCTCGTTTATCGCAGCGCGATCTGCAAAGCCCACATCCCCGCGTCTCCTGACCGCCGCCCGCCTTTTGTCCGTAGCTGCGCGATTTATCGCGCCGTACTCGCTCATCGAAGCGCGATCCGCTCCACCCGCCATCCCGCGTCTCCTGACCGCTGACCGGTGACCGCTATCGGTAGAATACGCGCCATAGCAGCCAGAATAGCACCCCCAGCGCCACATTCACGCCAATCGGCACGAGGAGCGTCACGACCAGCACCAGCCCGGCCTGTAAGACCACCTGCCACCAGGCGGGCGGCAGCGCCACCTGCAAGAGCGTGATCACGGCCCAGGTCAGGGCGGCCAGCGCCAGCGCCACCAGCAGGGCAGCGGGCCAGTTCTTGCGGTCCACCGAGGAGGGAGTCATGTGGTCGGCCACTTCGAGGATGACCAGCAGCGCCACCCAGAACTGCCAGGTGCCCGCGGCCACGGGCAGCGCCGCCAGGGGGTCGCCCAGCCAGTCGATCCCGCTCAGCGCCAGCGCACCGCCGACCAGCAGCACTCCGAAGGGCAGCGGCGCGAAGCCGACAAAGGCGTCCTTCAGCCGCGTGCCTAGCCGCCCGCGCCCGCCGGGGATGGCGTAGACAACGTGGCCCAGGCGCACCTGCCCACCGCGACCACCCGTGACGGTGGTTTCGAGCATGTTAAAGGAGACGATGCGCCCGCCCACCAGCGCCGCCGCAATGGCGTGGGCCAGTTCGTGGACCAGCACGCCGGGGCGCATCAGTGTGAAATAGACCCGGTTGGCCCGCCCATCGTCGCGGGTGAGCAGCCAGGCCAGGGCGACGACCCGCGCTTGCAGGTAGTTGCTGGTCTGGTGCAGCAGCCCCAGCACGCCGAGCAGCAACAGCGCCAGGGCGGGACCCTGCCAGCCCACCGGCCCCAGCGGCCAGTCCGCGGGCACCGGCTGCCCGATCCAGACCAACCCCAGCAGGATCGCCAGCGGCGGCCCCAGTTTGCCCAAGCCAGGAGTTCCCTTCCTCGGTGCGCCGGCTACATGCTGAGGTCAATCGCCACCGGCAGCGCGGTCGCTTCCCAGCCGCTGGTCTCGAGCGTGTCGCGCCCGTAATACTTCTTGACCACCACCTGGCGGGCCAGCCGCTCTACCGCCGGGTCATCCACCACGCGCCCCTGGCCCTGGAAGATCATCGCGCCGATACGCACCGTCACCTCCGAGTAGCGCAGGATATTGCGCACCCAGTCGGAGCGGTCGCCGTTGCCCGCCAGCAGATACAACGTCTGCGGATTCGCGCCCACGGCAAACCAGATCTCGATGGTATGTGGACGCCCCGTCCGCCGCCCGGTCGTCGTCAGATAACAATTCGCTTCCC
>JAICKM010000218.1 GCA_025927935.1 Chloroflexia bacterium
GCGGACTGCTCGAAGTGCATGAGGCGATGGACTGGGCCGATCTCTTCCCCAACCACTACAACTCGCTCTACCCCAACGCGCTCTACGCGGCGGTCTGGCGGGCCATGGGCCACCTGGCCGCGGCGCTGGGCGAATCGGCGGCGCCGTATTTTGCCACGGCGGCGGACACCACCTGGAAGGTGAACCAGTTGCTCTGGGTAGGGCCCGAGGTGCCGCGTGACTGGCCCTGGATCGAGCGCAACCGGCGGGAGTGGATCTACCCGGCGCGGCGGGTGGATACGGAACTGGTCACGCGGCCGTACTACCTGCCCTACATGGGCTTCCGCGACTACGGCGACCGCTGCGACACGCTGGGCAATTGCCTGGCGATCCTGCTGGGCGTGGCGAGTCCGGCGCAGGCCACGCGCATCTTGAACTATCTGCACGGCGCGGGGCTGAACGAGCCATATCCCATCCGCGCCCTCGACCACCCCATCGACCTGGGCGACCCGGACTGGCGCGAGTATCTGCGCCTGCGCGACCTGAACAAGCCCGACCACTATCATAACGGCGGCATCTGGCCGTTCATCGGCGGGTTCTACGTGGCCGCCCTGGTCGCGGCGGGGCGCCGGGACGAAGCGGCGGCGCAACTAGCCTGCCTGGCCGCGCTGGACCACGAGGGCGTCAACGGCCCGTGGGAGTTCACCGAATGGGCGCACGGCCGCAGCGGGCGGCCCATGGGCTTCCCGCGCCAGAGCTGGTCGGCGGCCATGTACATCTATGCCTATGAAGCCGTGCAGCGCGGCACGCCGCCGTTTTTCGATCAGGACTGGACCAACGATCTAACACGCGATGCAAAGGGGGACAACACATAATGGATCATAGCAGCACAGCAGGAGCGATCATGGAGCGCCCGGCGCCGGAGCGCGACCTGGCGCCCGCGCCCACGCCGGTGCCGGTGGGCGACGACTCGCATCCGGCGGCGGTCGTCATCGGGCATACCCACTGGGACCGCGAGTGGTATCTGCCCTTCGAGGGCTTCCGCGCCCGCCTGGTGGCGATGATGGACGGCCTGGTTGAGATTCTGGAGCGCGATCCCACTTTCCGCTGCTTCGTGCTCGACGGGCAGACGATCATGGTGGAGGACTATTTGCAGGTGCGCCCCGAAGCCGAGGCGCGCGTGCGGGCGCTGATCGCCGCCCGGCGCATCCGCATCGGCCCCTGGTACACGGCGGTGGATACTTTCCTGCCCGACCCGGAGTCGCTGGTGCGGAACCTGTCCCTGGGCCGCTGGCAGGCGCACCTGTACGGCGGCGAGCCGATGCCGGTGGGCCACCTGCCCGACACCTTCGGCTTCTGCGGCCAGTTGCCGCAGATCTTGCAGCACTTCGGCATCGCCGACGGGTTCGCCTGGCGTGGCTTCCACCCGGAGCACGGTCAGGCCGCCTTCTGGTGGCAATCGCCCGACGGCAGCCGGGTGTTGCTGCTGCGCCCGCCGGGCGGCTATTGCGAGGGGGCGATGGGCGTGGTCAATCCCGAACGCTTCCTGGACGACGTGCTGCCACTGGTCATCGCCCAGCAAAACGAGGAGCCGTATAAAGACCGCCTGTTCGTCATCGGCTGCGATCACTTCCCGGCCAGCGCGCGCCTGCCCTGGCTGGCCGCGCAGATCGGCGAGCGGGTGAACCAGCCCAGCTACGTCGGCAGCCTGGAGGACATGGCCCAGCGCGTGCGCTCCAGCGGTGCCGACCTGGCCGTGGTCCACGGTGAGCAGCGCGATCCCTGCCTGGCCGTCTGCCCGGCCTCGGTCAGCGGCACGCGCGTGCCCTTGAAGCAGGCCAACCAGCAAGTCGAGTCGCTGCTGCTGGGACTGGCCGAGCCGTTGCAGGCCCTGGCCGAGCTAGCCGGGGGCGGGGCCGACCGCGCCCATCTGCGCTGGGCCTGGCGCCTGCTGGCTCAGAACCACCCGCACGACTCGATTCCCGGTTGCAGCATCGACGCTGTCCACCGCGAGATGATGACCCGCTTCGCCCGCGCCCGCATGGTCGCCATCGACGCGGCGCAGCGCGGCGCCAAACGGCTGGCCGCCGCGCTCGACCCGGCGGTGCGCGGGGAGTTGGGCGCGCTGGGCGTGGTTGGGCTGACAGGCGGCGTGGGCCGCATCCAGGCGCGGCTCTACGGCATGGACACGGGGATGCCGCGCTTCCGGCTCGTGGACCCCGCGGGCAACGACGTGCCCTTTACCATCTTGCGGCGCGGGCGCGACCACATCGCTTATCACCGCCTGCAGGATGCCTTCGCCACCGTGGCTTCGACCGCCTACGCGCACCTGGTGGCGACGCAGGCGTGGGTGGACGAGCGGCGCAAGATGCCGGAGTCGTACACGCTGCCCTGGATGGACATTGAGATGGAAGTGGAAGCGCCGCGCGGCGGCTACCGCATCTTGCGCATCGAGCGCGAGACCGACATGGGCCGCTGGACGGCTCGCCGGGCGCCGCGCCGCACCGAGGCGCGCGCCGAACTGGCGAACGATCACCTGCGCCTGCGGGCGGAGGAGCGCGGCCTGTTCCTCACCGACCAGGCCACCGGGCGCACGCTGGGGCCGATCTACTTCTCGCACGCGGGCGAGGCAGGCGACGAGTACACGGCCTCCCCGATCGCCGAGCCGCCGGTGCTGTTCGCGCCGGATGCCGCCCGCGCCGTGGTGGAGACCGACGACCTGGGCGAACAACTGGTGCTGCCGATCAACGTGCGCGTGCCCGCCCGGCTGCGGCCCGACCGCCGCGGGCGCACCGGGGCCGTGCGGCTGGAAGGCCGCCTGACCGTCCGCCTGATCGGTGAACGCGCCGACCTGAACCTGACGCTGCTCAACCGGGCGCGTGACTACGACCTGCGCCTGGTGGCCCATGTGCCGGACGCTGTGAGCGCCCGCTCCGGCGCGCCCTTCGGCGTGGAGGATCGCGCCTTCGAGGTGACACACTCCTCGCCCAACGCGCCGCAGCAGATGCTGCCCGACTTCCCGATGCGCGGCTGGGTGGCCGGGTATACGGACGATGGCGCCGGGCTTGCCGTGTTCGCGCAGGGCCTCTATGAGGCGGCTGTCCGCAAAGTGGAGGGCGGTGTGGACCTGGCGCTGACGTTGCTGCGCGGCGTGGGCTACCTGTCTCGCGGCGACTTGCAGACCCGCCCCGGCGATGCCGGACCCGCCATTGCCACGCCTGACGCGCAGTGCCTGGGGCCGCAAGCCTGGACACTGGCGCTGCTGCCCTTCACCGCGGACGAGGCCGATCTGCTGCCGGCGCGCGCCGAAGAGTTCCTGCGCCCGCCGATGATCTTCCCGGTGCAGTGGTCCGCTGGGCACGCGGGCGCCGAGCGCAGCCTCGTCACAGGCGACCCGCAAGTGGTGGTCAGCGCGCTCAAGCCCGCCGAGGACGGCCCCGGCGCGGTGGTCCACGCGCATAACCCGACTGCGACCGCGCATACTGTCACCGTGCCCGGCGCGCGGGTGCGGCTCGATGAGACCCCGGCGGACGGCGACGGCACACTGGCGCCATTCCAGATCGGCGCGTGGAAAGTAGGGCCGCAGGCATGACCCGCAGGACGAACACGACGACCGACCAGGCGGCCACGACCGCCGCCTGGCGCTGGCGGCTGCTGGACGACAACCAGAACGAGTGGGAGTGGGGCAACCGCGCCCGGCGACGGCACGACCTGTCCACCTGGCTGCCGGTAGATGTGCCCACGTCGGTGCAGGAGGCGCTGTGGCACGCCAGGCGCATCCCGCACCCCTACCGCGACCTGAACACGCGCGCCGCCGAGTGGGTCGAGCACCGCGACTGGGTCTATGGCTGCGACTTCGTGCTGGCGCCGCCGCCGGAGGGCCGGCGCGTCTTCCTCACCTTCGACGCCGTAGCCGACGCCTGCCGCGTCTTCCTGAACGGCACCCTGGTCGGGGCGCATGAAGGGCCGGGCGCCCCGTTTACGGTGGAGATCGGGTCGCGGTTGCAGGAGCCGGACAACCAGTTGCTGATGGTGATCCAGGCGCCGCGGCCCGAAGACCCGCAAATCGGCTGGACCGATCGCACGCGCAGCCTGCAAGGGCGCATGGGCTATGGCTGGGACTTCGCGCCCCGGCTGGTGCGCCTGGGCATCCTCGGCCCGGTGCGCCTGCACACGACCGGCGCCACGCGCCTGCACGACCTGTGGGTGCGCGGCGGCCCGGATGCCGATGGGACCACAGCCACGTTGCGCTGCCAGGTGGGCGTGGACGGTCCGCCCGGCGCGCAGGTGCGCTTTGCCGTCTACCGCGGGCAGCGGGAGGTGGCCTATAGCGAACCGCAGCCCGCGCACGACGGCGCGGCGGCAGCCACGCTCACCGTGCCCGATCCCGACCTCTGGTGGCCGAACGGCATGGGCGACCAGCCGCTCTACACCGTGCGCGCCGAATGCGTGGACGGCTCGGACACCGTCGAGACATCCTACGGCATCCGCGATCTGCGCTGGGCCGGGCGGCCGGGCGGCCCGCCGGAGGAATGGCCGTTCACCCTGGTGGTGAACGGGCGGCGGATGTTCCAGCGCGGCTGGAACTGGGTGCCCGCCGACTGTATGGGCGGTCCCCTGGCCGACCGGCAGGCCCGCCGCCTGCTGACCCTGGCCCGCGACGCCGGGGTCAATATCCTGCGCTGCTGGGGCGGGGGCGACCCGGAGACGCCCGCTTTCTACGAGACGTGCGACCGCCTGGGCCTGCTGGTCTGGCAGGAGTTTCCCACCTCGTCGGCGGGCATCAGCAACGAACCTCCGGACGACCCGGCCTATCTCGACCGGCTGGCGGCCTACGCCCGCGACGTGATCGCCGCGCGGCGCAACCACCCCAGCCTCGCCGTCTGGGGCGGCGGCAACGAACTGCGGGGGCGCGATGACCTCCCGCTCACGCTCGCCCACCCCTACGCAGCGCGCCTGGCCGGCGTGGCCGCCGCCGAAGACCCGGACCGCATGTTCCGGCCTAGCTCGCCGCTGGGGCCGGTGTTCGAGGCCGACCCGGAGCAGGGGCCGCAGTGGGACGTGCATGGCGCGTGGGAGTACAGCGAGCGCTGGCCGGGGCCGCAATACTGGCGGCTCAACGCCGTCAAGCCGCTGCTGCACTCCGAACTCGGCCTGTCCGGCGAGGCCGCCCTCGTCACCCAGCAGCGCTGGCTCTCGCCCGCGCACCGCGACCGCGCCGACACGAACCCGGCGCGGCGGCACCACGGCGGCGCCTGGTGGAAGCACATCGACACCGTGACCAAGGTGTTCGGGTCGCTGGATGATCCGGCGCAAGCCATCCTCGCCAGCCAGTGGCTGCAAGCCGAGGGCCTGCGCTACTACGTCGAGGAGACGCGCCGCCGCTGGCCCGACACTGCCGGGATCTTCCCCTGGCAGCTTAACGAACCCTGGCCCAACGTCACCTGCACCTCGGCGGTGGAGTACGGGGGCCGGCCCAAGCTGGCTTACTACGCCGTGCGCGCCGCTTACCGCCCGATCGTCATCAGCGCGCACTACACGGGTTTCCGCGTGGACCCCGGCGCCCCACTGCGCGCGTCCGTCTGGGCGCTGAACGACGGCCCGGCCTTCGACGCCGAACTCACGGTTAGCCTGCACGACTTGGCGGGCCACGAACTCCACCCGCCCATCCGGCAGGAAGTCACGGTCCCGGCGGACGCAAGCACCGCGCTGCTCGACCTGGAGTTGCCGTTACCCGACGACTACACCGGCCTGCTGGTGCTGGACCTCGCGCTGGGCGACGTGCGCAACCGCTACCTGTTCTCGAACCAGCCGGAGCACCCGCTGCGCGCGGCCCTGGCCGTGCCCGACCTGCTGATCGGCATGTTCCCGGACGCCCCGCCGCCGTGACACGCCTGCCAGGCTAACCTGTCACTATGAACGGAGTGAAGAGTCTGGTCGGGGATGCCGCGCTAAGTTGAACTTGTCACTCTGAGCGCAGTGAAGAGTCTCGTCTCGTCAGAGCAGCGAGGAGATTCTTTGCTGCGGGCAGAGTGACAAGGGTAGGCGCGGGGCCGGTTGGGACGCGGCGCGGCGCATGGGTACAGCGGGCGCGGGCCAGGGTCAGGGCCGCGGCGAGCGGCACACCCAGCGCGAGCGTCGTCAGGCCGAGGCAGCAGCTACAGCCTTGCCCGCGCCGGGTGCCGCTCTGCTTGACATACGACAACCCGGTGCCGGGGACGCTGAACGTGGTGCGCCGCCCGCTTGGCCCGACGCTGTAGCGCATACCCCGCCTGCCGAAACTCAGCCCCGGTCCGCGCTTGCTCAAGTTGAGTCGCACCCCCGGCGCGATCTTCACACTCTTGTGAAATCGCCAGCCCATGCACGTTCCTCCGTGAAGCCGCCTACCGGCCGCGTAGCCGCCGCCATCCGGCCCCGATAGCGCTAAACAGCGCCTGAAATATCAATTCCCATAAGATCTGCACAACCGCGTAGCCAATGATTCGGAAAACGATCCGCAAGACGGCGCCCAGCACTTCTTCCATCAGTGTAACATACTCCCATCGCGAATAGTGGTTGCGTATAGCGGATCGTATTCTTCGCGGTCAAACCGGAAGCCGACCTGGGCGACCCGGAAGCAGAACGGCTCGGCATCTCCGACAAACGCCTGGGCCGCCTGTGAGACGACCGTGCCGGCCAGCGGCTCGCACGCCGTTAGCGGGATGCCGAGGTGGATCTCCTGGTGGGTGATGCGCCCATACCACGGCTGGCTGGACATGGCCCGATCCTGCGGGACGCAATAGGCCAGCATCGCCTTGTAGCTGGGGAAGCAGCCGCGCCAGGGGCCGTCTGTGGGCAGCGCCACTGCGCGGCGCAAGACGGCATGGGCGTCGGGCGCGGTGCCCGCGCCGGGATCGAGGTCCATCTGCCATCCGCCGCCCACGGTGGCGCGGATGGCCGCGTGGCGGAGGACGTGCATGGGCATACCTTCGGAGAGCATACGGGCGGGTAGGGCGTGCAGCGTACTGTTGATAGCGTTGCTCACGAAGTAGATGCCTCCGATGCCGGTGCGCGGGTCGCGGACGTGGATGCGCCAGTTGGTCTGCACCGGCGACGGCAACAACCGGCGCAGCGGGCCGAGCAGCGCGGGGCCAAAGTGGCCGTGGTTGTAGCTGAGGAAGGTGAAGAACGCATAGCGCCCGCCCGGCCCCAGGCGTTGCAGTTCGAGGCCGGGCGGCACCAGCGGAGCCAGGCGGTCGGCTTCGACGATATAGTTGACATAAATCACGTCGGTGATGTCGCTGAGGAAGGCGACTGTGGGCACATATTCGCAGATCGTGCGCAGCAGGCGGCTGCTGGCAACCAGCGCGATGGGCCGGCCCAGGAGCGGGCGGGGATGCCGCCAGGGCGCATAGCGGCCATGCGCGGCGGTGGGCCGGGTGCGGCGCAGCAGCAATTCGAGCACCAGGCTCATCCAGAGCACCAGCAGGACGAAGCCGAGCGCGTTGGCCGTGGCGATGAGCGCGGCGGGCGGCCGCATGGCCGGGGGCAGGAGCGGACTAACGGCGGCGAAGGCGAACAACGCCCAGACGGCGATGGAATAGGGCGTGAGCGTCCGTGCCCAGATGCCCGCGCTGGCGAAGCACCAGGTCCAACCCACGGCGGCCAGCGTATAGAGCAGCGCCGCCACCCCGCCGACCCAGGGGAAGGCGGCGGCCTCGAACGCACTGTAGGCGGCCAGGTTGCCGCTGCTCGCCAGATCGACGCCGTGTGTCACCCACAAGAACTGGCCGATCTGGTCGGGCAGGATGGCGATCATGGTGACGCCGAAGGTCAGCCCGGCGGGGAGACGAGGGATGGCCGGGGCGCGCAGCAGGGCCAGGGCCAGCAGCAGATCGGACAGCGCGGTCAGTTGCCAGGGCAGCCACCCCAAGCGCCACAGCCAGGGATGGCCCGCCACGTAGGCCATGCGCCCGGCCACGTCCGAATTAGGGCCGCCGGGCATACCCGGCAGCAGCAGGAGCGCCATGCCCAGCATGGCGAGCAGATGGAGCAGCAGCGAGAGCAGCAGCGCCTGTTCGAGGAACCGCCCGGCCCTCAGCGCCGGGCGGGCCGCCACCGGGGCGGCGAGTGTTAGCGACATGATAAAACCTTTCGACAGCGGGTTGGCTACATATCCCGCTAGATTACATATGAGCGGACACCGCACACGACCCGGCAGGGCGGACACGCCGGTCCGCCCCTACGCACTACTCATCTCTCGACTCAGCACTCAGGGAACGCCCCAGAGCCGGATAGTTTTGTCGCCCGCGCCGGAGGCCAGGTAGCGGCCATCCCGGCTGAAGGCGACCGCACTGGCCGCTTTGGTATGGCCCTCCAGCACGGCCAGCGGGCTACCGTCGCCCGCACGCCAGAGGCGCACCGTGCCATCCACGACGGCGGCGGCCAGAGTCTGGCCGTCGGGGGCGAAGGCGACGCTGTAGACCCACCCGGTCGGACCGGGCAGGGCGCGCAGCAGGCTGCCGTCGCTCACGCGCCAGAGTTGCACCTCGCCGCCGATGGCCCCGCTGGCGAGGATGCTGCCGTCGGGGCTGAAGGCGAGGCTATGCACCATGGGCGCCGATCCCTGGACCGCCCGCAGGAAGCTGCCGTCGCTGACGCGCCACAGGCGCACGGTGTCGCCGGTCCCGGCGGTCGCCAGCGTGGCGCCGTCCGGACTGATGGCGATGCCGCCCACGGCCCCTTTATCTATGGTGATCGTGCGCAGGATCGCGCCCGTGGCGACCTTGTAGAGGCGGACGCCGTGCGCGCCCCACAGGGGTTGGGCCAGGGCCTGCCCATCAGGCGTGAAGGCCAGGGACGGCACCCAGCCGTCGCCGCCTTGGAGCGTGACGGCGGGGGCGCTCGCTGTGTGCCAGAGATGGACCGCGCCGTTGGCATCGCCCGCGGCGACTGTTGTGCCGTCGGCGGCCAGGGCCACACTCCACAGGATGCCTGCTTGCGGGTCCAGGCGGTCGATCTGCGTGCCGCCGGCCAGGCGCCATCGGCGCACCGTGCCGTCGGCGGACGAAGAGACCAGGGTGGCGCCGTCGGGCGCGAAGGCGAGGCCGGTCACGCCGTCCAGGTGGCCCTCCAGCGTGCGCAGCAGCCTCACCTGCGCGCTGTTGGCCGGGCTGATCGGCGCGCTCGCCGCTACGGTGGTCGGCACGGGCGTGGCGGCGGGGCCGCCGGGCAGGGTCCAGAGGCGCACCAGGTGGTCCTCGCCTGCGGCGGCCAGGCTGCGGCCATCCGGCGCGAAGGCCACGGCGTTGACCGTATCGCCCTGCGGCGGCAGGCTGCGCAAGAGCGCGCCGTCGCTCACCCGCCAGAGATCGACCGTCTTATCCCACGACCCGGAGGCCAGAATCTGCCCATTGGGGCTGAAGGCGACACTGTGGACGGCATCGGTGTGCCCGCTCAGCGCGCGGATTTCGCTGCCGTCGCTCACACGCCAGAGGTGGATCAGCTTGTCGCCGCCGGTGGCGGCCAGGGTTTGCCCGTCGGGCGCGAAGGCCAGGCTGGTAATGTCGTGCCCGCCGCCGGGCAGGGCGCGCAGCAGCTTGCCGTCGCC
>JAICKM010000509.1 GCA_025927935.1 Chloroflexia bacterium
GCGCTAGCCGCCCGCTTTAGCAGCCTCCAAGCCTGCCGAGAGCCTATCATGTGAGCATTGTCGTTCTGAGCGGAGCGAAGAATCTCCGTCTTGTACACGCACGAGACTCTTCGCTGCGCTCCCTAGACAAGTACGACTGGAGGCACAAGCGCGTACCCACCGGTGGCTAGCGAGGACAGGTCGGGTCCGTGCCGGTCAGGCCGTATTGCGCGCGTTCATGATCGGTGAAGTCGCGGAACAGATGCCCGCAGACGTACTTGACTGTGTCGCGCTGGTCCACGTACCAGAGGCGGGCGGTGCCGTCAAGGGAGCCGGTAAGCACTGTCTTGCCGTCGGGTGCGAAAGCCACTGCCTGAACTGCGTCTTTGTGCCCGGTGAAACGCCGGAGTTCCTGCCCGGTCGCGGCGTCCCACAGACGGGCGGTCCGGTCGTCGCTGCCGCTCAGCACCGTTTTGCCGTCAGGCGAGAAGGCCACACCGTCCACGAAGTCGCCGTGGCCCAGGAAGCGGCGGATTTCCTGGCCGGTGCCCACGTCCCACAGCGTGATAGTCCCACTGCTGCTACCGGTGACAACGCGCTTGCCGTCGGGCGAGAACGCCACACCGGAGCCGGCGTCGGTGCTGAAGCTGCGGATCACCCGGCCGGTGTCTACGGCCACGAGCCTGACGGTGCTATCGTCACAACCGGCGACCAGCAGCTTGCCGTCGGGTGAGAACGCGACCGCGTGCACAACGATCGGCAGCTGCAAGGGTCTCAGGAGGGTTCCGCTGATCACATCCCAGAGGTACGCGCCGTGGCGTTCGCCCGCAAACTGCGGCCGGTAGTCGCCGCCCGTGGCCAGAGTCCTGCCGTCGGGCGAGAAGGCCAGGTCATAGATGAAATCGGTGGAGGTCATAACGTGTAGCGGGCTGCCGGTGTTTGCATCCCACACTCGCGCCGTGCCGTCGGGGTTGCCGGCGGCAGTCAACAGCAGTTTGCCGTCGGGTGAGAAGGCCACGCCATTGACGTTGCCCCGGTGACCGGTGAGGTGAAGCAGAAGCTGTCCGGTGTGGGCGTCCCAGATGCTGGCCGAATCAGGTTGCGTGCCGCCCGTCGCCACGCGCTTGCCGTCGGCGGAGAAGGCCACGCTCCAGATGCTCCTCCCCTCCACGCCAAACTGGGGCAGCGCGCGCTGGGAGCCCACGCTCCACAGCCGCGCCGTCCCGTCCTCGCTGGCGGTCAGCACTTGCGTGCCGTCGGGCGAGAAGACGGCGCTGACGACAGAGTCGGTATGCCCGATGAAGCCACGGCCTTCCCGGCCCGTCGCGACGTCCCAGAGCCGGGCGTCTGAGCCGTCCGTCGTCAGGATGGTCTTACCGTCAGGCGAGAACCGAACGGAATTAACTCCGCCTTTCTGCCCCACAAACTGGCGCAGCTCTGTCCCCGTGGCGAGATCATAGAGCCGCGAGATCCCGTCCGAACCGCCAGTGAGGACCTGCTTGCCATCGGGCGAAAAGGCTGCGCCAAACAGGGGAGACGTACTGCCCAGGAAGCGGCGAACTTCGTGGGCTGTAGCCACATCCCACAGCCGGGCGGTGGTGTCGTAGCTCACGGTGAGCAGCTGCGTGCCGTCGGGCGAGAAGGCGACGTCGTTGACGGGCAATTTCCCCGCAGCAAGAGTGGCCAACGCCTGCCCGGTGGCAGCATCCCACACCCGCGCGGTCCCGTCGTCGCTGACGCTGGCAATTCGCTTGCCGTCGGGGGAGAAGGCTACGCGCTCGATAGGGGCGTCATGCCCCGTGAACGTTCGCAAGACTTCTCCGCTGGCGGCATCCCACAGACGCAATGTTTTGTCGCCACTGCCCGTGAGGATCTGGGTTCCAGCGGGTGAGAAGGCCACGCCCCCGATGCCGCCGGTGTGGCCGGTAAAGGTCCGGATCGGCCGGCCGGTGGCGGCGTCCCAGAGCCGCGCGGTCTTGTCCTCACCGCCGGTGAGCACCAGCTTGCCGTCGGGCGAGAAGACCGCTGCCCATATCCGGCCGGTATGCCCGACATATTGGAGCAGCGGATAGTCCAGGCCGGCGGAGGCGTCGGCCATCGCCTCGCCCTCCGGCGTGTTCTGGGTGTGCAGCGAGCGGAGCGCCAACAGGGCGACCAGCTGCGGGTCCCCTCCCGACTGGAGCACGCTATTCGCGTCGGCCGCCAGGCGCTGCGCGTCGGACCGCGACAGCGCGGCGACCGCCTGTTGGCGCTGCTTGTCGGCTGCGGCCTGGTTTGCCGTCGCCTGGGCCGCGTTGGCCTGGGCCGCGCGGCTCTGCGCGAGGGCGAACAGCCCCAGGCTCGTCGCCACCAGCAGGAAGACCGCCAGCCCGGCGGCCAGGTAGCGCAGCCGGCTCGCCGCCCGCCGTTGCAAGGTCAGCTCCCGCGCCTGCCGCTGCTGCTCGCCGGCCGCCTGCTTCTCCCGCTCCGCTGCGCTGGCCGCGATGTAGGTCCGCTCCTCGGCGTTAAGGGCCATTGTGCCTTCCCCGGCCAGAGCCTCAAACTGCGCTAGCCGCGTGCCTCGCGCGAGGAAGCTGGGGTCGTTCCCCGTCCCGCTCCATTCATTCGTCGCCGTCAGCAGCCGCCGATGCACACGCAGGCTCTCACGCCCTGCCTCGATCCACCGGTGCAGCCGCGGCCATGAACGCAGCAGCGCTTCGTGCGCCACCTCCACCGTCGGCACCCCCAGCACCGGATCCCTGTCGAAGGTCAACAAGCGGTGGCTGCCAAATACTTCCAGTACCCGTTCCAGCGCTGCTTCGTCGCGGGCCGCCCCCGCAATCTCCCCCCGCCGCACCCGGCGCCGCGTATCCTCCACGCCCTCCCCCAGCGTCACCAGCCGTAGAAATAGCTGCCGAGCCTCTTCCTGCTCGGCAGCGCTCAGCCCGGCGTAGAGGCTCTCCGCGCGCCGGCTCAAGGCCCCTTGCACGCCCCCGCTGGCGCGATACGCGCGCAGCGTCATCAGTCCGTCCGTGCGCTGCTCGAACAACTCGGTCAGCGCGTATTGCAGCAGCGGCAGGGCGCCCGGCTGCTCGCCCGTGTCGCGCACGATGGCCGCCAGCAGATCGTGCTCCAGCCCCACCCCCCGCCGCGCCGCCGGGCGCACAATCGCCTGCTCCAACTCCTCCGCCGACAGCGGCAGCACCACCTCGGCCCGCTCGCGCAGCAACTCGCCCGTCGCCCGGTAGCTCAGGGGCCGGTCATAGAAGTCGGCCCGCAGGGTCGCCACCACCAGCAGCGGGCTGCGCTCGTCGGCCGCGGCTGCGTAGAGGCTGTCGAGCAGGTGGCGGCGCACCGCCTCGTCGGGCACCAGGGTGAAGAGTTCCTCGAACTGGTCGAGTACGAGCACCAGGCCGGTCTGCGGGTCGGGCAGGGCCCGTTTGGCGGCGCGCACCAACCCGCGCGGATCCTCGCGCAGTTGGGGTAGCAGGCTGGCCGGGGGATTGGGGGCCAGGCGCAGCAGGCCCGCCTCGATCTCCTCCAGCGGATGGGTGCCGGGAACCAGGTCGAGCACGGGCCAGCCCTGGAAGGGCGCAAGGGCGCCCCGGCGCAGCGCGGGCACCAACCCCGCGCGCACCACGCTCGATTTGCCGCTGCCCGAGGGACCGACCACCACCAGGAAGCGCGCGAACCGCGCCGGCTCGGCGAGGCGGGCCACCAGCTGCGCGGTGAGCGCGTCCCGGCCGAAGAAGTCGGGGGCGTCCGTTTCCTGGAAGGGGCGCAAGCCTTTGTAGGGGTTGGGCAGCGCGGATATCGGCTCCGCCTCCGGCGTGGGCGACGGTGTCTCTTTAGCGGCAGGCGGCGCGGCGGACCGACCGTTCTTGGAGGCGAGGTGCCGGCCGGTCCGCGCCCACTGCACGTAGGCGTCGCGTTCGGCCAGGGGCACCTGGAGCGCGGCGGCCAGCAGTTCGGCCAGTTGGCGAGAGGGCCGCGCCGTGCCCGCTTCGACCTTGCGGATCATCTCCACCGAGCAGCCCGCCTGATCGGCCAGGGCTTCCTGCGTCAAATCCAGATCGCGTCGTCCCTGTTTCATCCAGGTTCCAAAGGAGGGGTCGACAGCCATAGCGGTCTCCTGGGCTGCTGCCTGGCCGCACGACAGCCTTACCGCTTTTATTACCAGTGGAGTTACCAGTGATTATACTACTTTTACATTCCGCCCGATAGAGTACAGAGGGATAATAGGTTCACGCCGGCCCGCTGTCAAGCGCGATCCGGCGCGGGGTAATCGCCCAATGGACCGCAACAGCGAAAGGAGCGCAGCCATGTACCAGCAGCATCTAAACGAGGTGCGCGCCGCCCAGATTCAGCAGGATCGCCGGCGCGAAGCCGCCAGCGAACGCAGCCTGCGGGAGGCGAGCGCCGTCGCCACCGAGGACGAGGGCGCCGAGATGGACGAGCGGGGCGTTGAACCGCGACCGGCCGGGTTGCGCCGGCTGCTGCATGCCCTGCGCGTGCTCGGGCGCCGCCGCGCGACCGCCCGCTGATTCCGCCAATGGACCCCGAAACCGAGGAAACCGTACCGGACGCCCTGATCCGCCGGGTACTCCACGCCGCCTGGGATGCAGTACCATCCCCGGACGCCTGGAACCGCCTCGCAACCCGGCTGGACACCGGGCAGGCCGGAGCGGATGCCCTCCGACGCCGCAAGGCGAGCGCCGTCCGCTCCGGCCCTGTGCCGGCCTTCCCCCACTTCCCCGGCGGCGCGGATTGCCGCCGGGGACCCCACCGCGCGCTAGACCCGCACCTGCCGCGGGCAGATCAGAGAGCGCGGCTCAATAGTGCGCCCACCTCCAGCCGTCCTTCTGAGCGCAGTGAAGAATCTCGTCTTATAGCCCACCGCGACGAGACTCTTCGCTGCGCTCAGAGTGACAGGTATGACGGAAAAGTCTCCTCAGTCCGCGTCAAGCGTCGCATCGAACTCGGCGCGCAGCAAGTTAGTGATGGCGGACGCCGCCGCTGCCGGGAGCCGCGCCTCCAGGCTTGCCGGGTTGGGGCGACCATACAACGGTGCGATGAAAGTGCCGGTCAGCGCCAGGGCGCACCCGTCCGGCAAGCCGAAGACGCGGATCTCTGTGGCGGCCTCGAACGGGGTCATGCCGTCATGCGCGTCGCTGACCCGGTCGGTGACTTCGAGGCCCCGCACCCCGTCTCCCAGGCGATAGACCGCCGTCGTCAGCGTCCCGCCGTAGTCGTCCTCATCGGTGGTGCCGGCAATCGGCTGCCGGGTACGCGCCGGGGCGAAGCCGGGCTGCACCAGCGCCGCGAGGCGGAAGGCCAGATCGATCAACA
>JAICKM010000958.1 GCA_025927935.1 Chloroflexia bacterium
ATCTGGCCCTGCACCTGGCGCAACTCGCGGTCCACGGCCAACACATCTTCCAGCGTGCCGGCCTTCTGCTGGAGCGCCAGCATACGCGCCTCCGTCGCTTGCAGGTTACGCAGTTGCGACTGCAAGTCGGTGTATTCATCGGTCACGTCGCTGCTGGTGATATTCTCTTGCATCGGCTTCACGCCCAGCCGGCGCAGCTCGGGCATCACGGAGTCGAACTCCTTCGCAGGCACCTGCAAGGTGATCGTCGCCACGGTGTAATTGCCGTCCTGGTGGCTCTCCGACTGGGTGATATAGCCGCTGTGCTGGCTCGCCACGCCGCGGACGGCGTCCATGCTCGCCGCCACATCTTTGACCTTGAGTTGGAGGGTCGCATTGCGGATAATCATGCGGTCCCAGGTTGCCGCCGGGGCCGCCGGCCCGCTCGCGGCGCCGCCGGCGGCAGAGCTTTTGCTCGCCACATCCGCCGCCTGCATCTCCGGCATCAAGGGCGCCGCCGGAGCCGCCGTGGCGACGGGAGGCGCTCCATAACCCTGCGTGGCGCGCAGCGCCATCGGTTCATACACGGAGCTGCCACGGAGCGCGTTCGCAGCTCCGGCCAGGAGCACACACACAATCAACCCCACCGCAAGGAACCGGGGCCAGCGCTTACGTGGCCCACTACCCGGCGGCGTTTCCCCGTTCTGTCCACCGGACTTGCCGGCGCGCCCCTGCTCCGTCATGCGCCCGATATAGCCCCAAACATCCCGACTATCCATTGGTCGCCTCCTATGGGTACGATTGCTCAAATATGGGTGCGCCCGCTGCTGCTACCTACAAGACGCCGCCGGCCCGTGGAATGGTTCCCGATTTAGCGATCAGATCCGGGCGGCGCATTGCCGGTCCCCGCGGCTTGTGGTATGATCCCGGCATACCGCCTACCGCTAGCCGATAGTTCATCGCCGGTATTCCCGGTATAGGGAGCGTGATGCTCGACATCCAGATCGCCGTCAGCAAGATTAACAAATATGCCACGCGCGAGAGCGGCGATACCGTCGAGGTCGTCGAGCGGCCCCTGGGCGGCTTCACGCTGATGCTGGTCGATGGGCAGGGCAGCGGGCGTGCGTCCAAGCTGATCAGCCAGTTGGTCGCCAGCAAAGTGCTCGCCCTGATCAAGGACGGCGCCCGCGACGGCGTGGTGGCCCGCGCCGCGCACGATTACCTCTACCTACAGCGCGCGGGCAAAGTCTCGGCCACGCTGGCGCTCTGCACGGTCGACCTCAATACGCGCACCCTTGTCCTGACCCGCAACAGCCATTGCCCCATCGCCGTCTATGGCCCGGCGCCCGCGGGCCTGCGCTGGCTCGACGCGGAGGCCCAGCCGCTCGGCCTCTACCGCACCACGCGACCCGTCGTGGAGGAGATCGATCTGGCGCCCGGCACCTGCGTGGTCACGTTCAGCGACGGTATCCTGGAAGCGGGCCGCCGCGCCGGGCGCGATTGGGACGTGCGGGCGACCCTGGCCGCGCTGCTCGCACCAGACGCCCCGCCGCCCGGCCCGCGCACACTGGCCGACCGCCTCCTGGCGGGCGCCATGGACGCGGATCAGGACCGGCCCCAGGACGATATGAGTGTACTGGCGCTGTCCATCGGCGAGAGCGAGGACGCGCCCCAGATCCGCACGCTGAGCATGAGCGTGCCCGCCGATTGATGGAGCATCCCTTGGACACACCCACCCCGGAGTCCGGTTTCACCGCCGGCCTGCGCGCCGCCGCCGAGCCGATCTGGCGGCACCAACAGGCGCACCCGTTTCTCCGCGGCCTGGCGGACGGCACCCTGCCCGCCGCCAAGTTCCTGTTCTACACGCGGCAGGACGCCGTCTTCTTGCGCGAGATGAACCGCGTCTTCGGCTACGGCGCCGCGCGGGCCGAGACCGGCGCCGATCAGGCCCACTTCGCTCGCCTGCTGATCGAGACCCAGCAGATCCTGGATGATCTGCATGGCCGATACGCCGCGAGCCAGGGCGTGGATGCCGGGGATCTGGCCGACACCCGCCCGGCAGCCGTCACCTACGCCTACTCGCGCCACCTGCTCAGCACCGCCGTCGCCGATAGCTACCCGGCCCTGATCGCCGCGCTCCTGCCGAGCATGTGGATGTACGACGAACTGGGCCACGCGCTGGCCGCCCAGGGCGCCCCGCCCGCCGATCACCCCTACCGCGACTGGCTGCTGGTCCACGCCGGGCCGCATCTGCAAGACATCACCGCCTGGATGCGCGCCCTGCTCGACCGCCGCGCCCCCACCCTCGCCGCCGCCGACCGCGC
>JAICKM010000450.1 GCA_025927935.1 Chloroflexia bacterium
CTGCGCCGAGATTCTGCGCTGCGCTCAGAATGACAGTTGGCACTTACAGCAATATTAATAGCGACGGCGGATTAGAACAGCTTGGTCAGCCAGGCGCGCAGGGGCTTCCAGCGCGGGCGGGCGCGATCGCCCGGCAGCAGGACAAGCATGGCGGCGCGTAGCTTGGTGGTCAGCGCGTCCACGCGCTCGTGGCTGGTGCCGGTGACGCTGGTCGGGGCGATGGGCGGGCCGCTGCGCATGGTCAGCGTGCGGCGCAGCCAGAGTTCGCGCGTGCCGGTGAGGCCGACCGGCAGCAGCGGCGCGCCGGTGACGAGGCCGGCGTGGGCTGCCCCCTCGTGCAGCGGCAGCAGGGCGCCTTCCGCGCTGCCCAGTTCGCCTTCGGGGAAGATGAGCAGCGAGCCGCCGCGCTTCAGCACGTCGTCCATGGTGCGGATGGCGCGCAACGGGTTGCGGCGATCCAGCGCGACCATGATCTCCAGGCGGTCGATCAGCCGGGTGCGCCAGGCGGAAATGGTGCGCACTTCTTGCTCGCCCAGAATATAGATGCGCGGCTCCACCGGAAAAAAGAGCAGCACCAGGAACATATCGGCCCAGCCCAGGTGGTTGGCGCAGATGATAACCGGGGTGGCCGGCACATGCTCCAACCCGGCCACGCGCACGCGGAACACCAGGCGGAAGATCGCGCGCACCACCCGCCGCAGCACACGGACCGCTAGCGGGGCGGGCGCGGCGGCGCCTTGCTGGACGCGGGTCGCCGTTTGTTTCACGGCGGCGCCCCGGCGGGGGGCGCCGGGGCGGTCCGTGTCCTGGTCCATATTGGTCTTCATGGGCCGGGGTCCTCTCCGGGTGCTAATCGAGCACTGCCTGGGCAGGCTTCACGGTTTGCAGCAGCACCGCGCTCAACAGCAGGGTGATGCCCGCGAAGATAAAGGCCCAGCGGTAGGCGTCGTTGCCGCCCACCCAGATCGTCGCCAGCGAGACGACGGCCCCCGCCGCCACCGACCCCAGCGGCTGGGCGAAGGAGAAGACCGCCGACACCAGGCCCATGAACTCGGCGGTGCGCTTGCGCGGCACGATGTCGGCCAGCAGCGGGTTGATCTGCGCGGTGGTCGCGTTGCCGATGCCCACGGCGCCCAGCGCGATCATCGCCTGCCACAGCGTCTGGCTCTGCGAACCAATGATGGCGACCACGCCGATAATCAGCAGCCCCACGGTCATGACGGCCTTTTTGCTGTAGCGGTCGGCCAGGTAGCCCGCGGGCACGGCGAACAGCGCGTTGAGCAGCGTGGCGATCAGCGGCAGCAAAAACGCCTCCTGATCGGTCGCGCCGAGCGCCTTCACGCCGAACAGGGTGATGAACGGGGTCACGCCGCCCAGGCCGAGCCAGTAGAAGTTGACGGCCAGCATATACTTGAGCACTTCGGGATAGCGCGCCACGTCCTTGAAGTAGGCCACCGGGTGCGGGCGGCTCCATGCGGCGCGCGGGGCGGTCGCTTCAGCGGGCGGCAGCGGCGGCTCCTGCACCGTGAAGAAGGTAAACGCCCAGGCCGCCACCATGACGGCGATGCACATCATAAAGACGGCGAACTCGGCATGCTCCCAAAGATTCAGCGCCAGCAGCAAGAAGATCACTGTGCCCAGGCCGCTACCGATGCCGAGCAGGCCGCCGACGCGCCCGCGATGTTCGGGCGGGAAGAGGTCGGCCATGAAGGCCATGTAGGGGTCCCAGGCCACCGACAGGAAGAACGCGGCCACCGACATGATGGCGAGCATGATCCAGAACGGCGGGTGGGTTGCCAGCGCGACCAGGGCCACGGCCATCAGCGGGATGCCGGCCAGGAAGAAGGGCCGCCGCCGGCCCAACGGCGTGCGTGTGCGGTCGCTCATCCGCCCGACCAGCGGTTGGACGAACGAGGCGACGAACGACCGCTCGTTCGCCAGCAGCCCGATCAGCGACGGATTGAGCTTATACGTATCCAGATAGAGCGGCATCCCGAAGTTGAACAGCGCATAGACGACCTGCGCCCCGAGATTCGCCACGTTGTAGCGCAACGCCAGCTTCAGGTTGAAGCCCCCGGCCACTGCCGGGGCCACGATTTCGGGTTCGACCGGCGCACCCGGCTGCACGTAGGTTGTGTCCCCAATCGGCATATCCATGGTGTTAACCTTTCCACGACGTGTCTCCCGTTCCCACCGTGTTTCTCCTGCGCCAACTATCCGTATCATAGCACCGGCGGCGCGATTCGCAATGGGCAGATCTACTTAGTTTGATGGATCTCCGCAGACTGGTAGTTGCTAGGTAGTTTCGCCTAGGGCGCCGCGGGGCTATGCAGCGAGCAAGCGGAGTGCTATGATGGAGACGGACGCGACCGGGCGTTGGCGCACGCCGGTCTGGCTTACCCCGTCCGCGGGTCTGCTACTAATGAGGAGACCGCCGTGGTTACTCGCGCCGGGACCCCACCTGCTCGCCGCCCCCGTACCGCTCTGCGCCGGGCCTTGCGCATCACCGCCGCGCTGCTGCTGCTGCTGGTGCTCGGCGGGGCGGCGTTTGTCTACTGGTTGGTGGCGCGCGCCCAGCCGGCGCTCGACGGCACGGCCCGGCTGCCTGGCCTCACGGCGCCCGCGACCGTGGTGCGCGACGCGAGTGGCATCCCGCACATCACCGCGCGCACCGCCCACGATCTCTATATGGCGCAAGGCTATGTCCACGCGCAGGACCGCCTCTGGGAGATGGACGTGTTCCGGCGGGCAGGATCGGGCCGGTTGGCCGAGTTATTCGGCGCGCCCGCGTTAGCGCCGGACCGCGCCCTGCGCATCCTGGGCCTGAACCGCATCGCCGCCGCCTCGCTCGCCGCCTCGCCGCCCGATGCCCGCGCCGCGCTCGACGCCTATGCCGCCGGGGTCAACGCCTTCATCAGCAGCCACCGCGACGCGCTGCCCCTGGAATACCTCATCCTCGGCGCCACCCCGGCGCCCTGGACGGCGGAGGACAGCCTGGCCTTCGGCGCCTACCAGGCGTTTAACCAGAACAACGCCAGCATGGTCAGCGAGTTGCTGACGGCTGACCTGCAAGCTAAAACCTCGCCCGCGACCCTGGCCCAGCTTATGCCGCTCTACCCCGCCGATGAGCCACTCATCATCCAGGCGGCGGCCCTGCCCGGCACCCCTGCCGGCCACCGGGCACCCATGGCGCTGCCCGGCCTGGCGCTCGGCGGGCCGGGCACCGGCAGCAACAACTGGGTGGTGGCGGGCGCGCGCACAACCACGGGGCGGCCCCTGCTGGCCGACGATCCGCACCTGGGCGTGAGCAACCCCTCGCCCTGGTATATCAATCACCTGCGCACGGAGGACGGCGCCATCGACGTGGCGGGCACCTCCTTCCCCGGGGCGCCGGGCATCGTCATCGGCCACAACCAGGACATCGCCTGGGGCATCACCAACCTGCCCGCCGATGTGGAAGACCTCTACACCGAAACGCTCGACCCCGCCGGGCACCCCGGCCAGTACCTGGACGCCGGGACCTGGCGCCCGCTGACCCTGCTCACCGAGACGATCCACGTCAAGGACGCGCCCGACGTGCAGGTGCCGATCACGCGCACGGCGCACGGCGTCCTGATCAACTCGCTATACCCCGATCTCGCGGCGCCGACTGCGCTGCAATGGACCGCCGACGGCGCGCTGCGCACCTTCACTGCCGTGCTGCACCTGCAAACCGCGCATGACTGGGCGACCTTCCGCGCCGCGCTGGCCGACTTCGACGCCCCCGGCCAGAACTTCGTCTTTGCCGACAAGGGGGGCAACATCGGCTACCAGGCCACCGGCCTGGTGCCTATGCGCAAGCAGGGCAACGGCAGCGTGCCGGTGGACGGCGCGAGCGGCGCTTACGGCTGGACCGGTTTCATCCCCTTCGCGCAGATGCCGAGCGCCTATAATCCGCCGCAAGGCTACCTGGTCACGGCCAACAACCGCATCGTGGGCGACAGCTATCCCTACCTGCTGACCACGCTCTGGACGCCCGGCTACCGGGCCGCGCGCATCACGCAGTTGCTGGCGGCGCTGCCGAAAGTTAGCCCCGACGACTCCCGGCGCATCCAGACCGACATCCAGAGCGCCTATGCGGCAGGCATCGGCAAACACTTTGCCGCCCTGTCCACCAGCGATCCGCAATTGCAGCCCCTGGTGCAGCGCTTCGCGGGCTGGGACGGCACCTTGAGCGCCGACAGCACCACCGCCAGCGTCTACGAGGTGGCCTACACCCACCTGCTTAGCACCACGGCGACAAACTTGCTGGGCGGCACCTTGAGCAAGAACTACCTGGACAAGGCGGGGGACGAAGCGGCGATCTTCATCGCCGCCGCGCTGGCCCAGCCGGGCGGGGCCTGGTGGGACGACCCGACCACCCCGGCGCACGAAGACCGCGACGCGGTGTTGCTCGGCAGCCTGCGCGCCGCCGTGACCGACCTGACCGCGACGCTCGGCGACGACCCGGCGGGCTGGCAGTGGGGCAAGCTACACCAGATCGGCTTCCCGCACCAGTTGGGCGGGGTGCCGCCGCTGGACAAGGTGTTCAACCTGGGGCCATACCCGGCGACCGGCGACAACACTACGGTGAACGCGGCCTATTTCCAGGGCACCGCCAGCTACACCCAGTTGGCCCACCCGTCCACGCGCCAGGTGACGGACGTGGGCAACTGGGACGCCATGACGGTGATCATCGCGCCGGGCCAGTCGGGCCAGCCCTTCGCGCGCCACTGGGGCGACCTGACCGCCGACTGGCTGGCCGGGCGATCCCGCCCGCTGCCGTTCAGCCCCGCCGCCGTGCAGGCCGCCGCCGTGGACACGCTGACCTTGCAGCCGTAGCGGGCGGATCACTCCGCGGTATCTGGCTGCCGGTCATACGGGTACGGCGCCAGGTGCGCGCCGCTACCAGTCAGGACCGGCCCTCTGCCGGCGCCCGCACGCAGGGCGCCTCATTCGGCCCGGTAGGGCGCCTGACTGTCGATATTACCGACGAACTCCGGCAGCCGGGTGTGGCCGAGCATCTGGCGGATCGCCATGTTTTCGCCGGTGTGATACCAGTAGTGGTAGATCACGCGCTGCAACAGCGAGCCATAGAGCAGGCCGGGCCGGTAGCCGTTGGCGACAGTCGCCTGCAATTGTGCCGTGGTGAGCGTGTCCAGCCAGGGGTCGGCAGCGGCGGTAATGGCGTGCCATGCGTTCCAGGCATCGGCGAGGGCAGGCGTGCAGGCGGGCGCGCCGTTGGCAAACTGCTTGTTTATCTCCGGCAAAAGAACGCGATCTTGCCCGAACTGGAGCCAGTAGCGTTGTTCCTGCCAGGCCAGGTGGCCGATATTCCAGGCGATGCAGTTCATCGGCTCAAAGCGGCGGCGAGCTTCGTCATCGGTCACGCCCTTCAGGGCGCGTTGGAACTCGCGACGCGTGAAGCGCAACTGCAACACAAGCGGATGCGGCATAGGGATACCTCCAACCATCTCTCTCCCAACCTCTCCCCGTGGCGGGGAGGTGCGTTGCTGTCACGCCGGAGAGGCGTATTGGCGGCCATGATAGCACGGATGTTCTACCGTGTCAATCGGGTTGCTGGAGGAGTCAGACCTTATCCCGCCTGCTTGCGCGAGGGAGCGGGGGAGCCGGCGGAGCCTTCCTGGGCCAACCGCTCCATTATCCACATGCGGATCAGCGTCTGGTAGCCGATGCCTCGCGCGTGCGCTATCTGCTTCAAGTCCGCAATCGTCTCCGGGGGTAAGCGAAGCGAGATCAGCGTTTTGCGCGGGCGGGCATCGACCAATTGCATATCGACGGGAACCGTTTCGTTGAAGAACTCCGTGGCGCTATGGGCGTCCCAGAAATCAGACTCTTCCTGTTCGCTCTGAAATTCGGGTATCTTGGGCATAGAAGGCACCTGTGCCAACCTACCGTGTGTATCTATAA
>JAICKM010000817.1 GCA_025927935.1 Chloroflexia bacterium
CCACGTGCAGCGCCTCGTCAATCGAAGTCAGATCCAGCGACAGTTGGACAATCGGTTTCATCTTATTCCTCGACCCCGTTGGGGAAAATCAGCGCCTTCACCGCCGCCCCGCTCTCCAGCGCGTCGAAGGCGACTTTCCAATCCTCCAGCGGCACCCGGTGGCTGATCAGGGCGGACAGGTTGACCTGGCGGGTGGACTCCAGGCGCAGCACACGCTCCCAGGTGTCCCAGGTGTGGCTGAACACGCCTTGCAGTGTGACCGCCTTCGCCAGCAGCGGGTCGAGGCTCAATTCCAGCGGCTTCGGCCCCCAGGCGATCTTGGTGATCTGGCCGTTGCGGCGCACCACCTCCATCGCCAGTTTGACCGTGGCCTGCGGCCCCGCCGCGTCCACCACCAGGTCGGCGCCACGCCCGCCCGATAGGTTCTGCACCAGCGCGGGCAGGTCGTCTTTGGTCAGATCGACCAGGTGGGTCGCGCCGACCTCGCGGCCAATCTCCATGCGGGTGCGGTCCTGGGCCAGCCCGGCCAGGACGATAGCCGACGCGCCGCACACGCGGGCGATCTGCGTCGCCATCAGCCCGATGGGGCCGGGGCCGAGCACCACGACCACGTCGCCGGGGCGGATGCGGCTCTTGACCACCAGCGCGTTATAGGCCACGCAGAGCGGCTCGGTCAGCGCCGCTTCGGCCAGGTCCACATTGGCGGGGACATGATGCAAGATACCCTGGCGCACGGCCACATAGGGCGCGTCGGCGCCGTTGATCAGCACGCCGAAGCCGAGCCTATTGGGGCACTCGTTGTAGTTGCCCGTGCGGCACTCCGCGCACTTGCCGCAGACATAAGCCGCCGTCTCGCTGACCACGCGGTCGCCCGGCGCGAAGTCGGTCACGTTGGCGCCGACCTCCTCCACGGTGCCCGAAAACTCGTGGCCCAGGATCACCGGCGGGTTGACCGGGAAGGTGATCTTGTGATGGTACATCTCCAGGTCGCTGCCGCAGATGCCCACGGCGCGCACGCGCAGCAACACCTGGTCCGGCGTGATCGTCGGGCGCGGCATATCGCGCAGTTCGACCTTGCCGGGTTCGTTCGCGTATTTCACTAAGGCTTGCATAACTAAACGACTATCCCTTCAGGGCGCCGGCCGTCAGGCCGCTGACCACGTAGCGCTGCACGAACAGGGTGATGATCAGCACCGGCAGGGTGATGATCACCGCGGCGGCCATCAGCCCGCCCCAGTCAATCGAGGCGTAGGAGATGAAGCCGAAGATCGCCACCGGCAGCGTGCGGGTGTCCTGGCTTGCCAGCACCAGCGAAAACATGAAGTTGTTCCACGAAAAGATAAACGACAGGATCGATCCGGTGATGATCCCCGGCAAGGACAGCGGCAGGGCGATGCGGAAGAACGACCCGATGGGCGTGACGCCGTCCACCTGGGCCGCCTCTTCCAGTTCCTGCGGCAGGCCCTCGAAGAACGAGATCATCACCCAGGTGATGAACGGCAGGCCGACCAGCATGTGGCTCAGGATCAGCGCCCAGTAGGTGCCGACCAGGTGGAGCTGGGTGAACAGGATGAACCAGGGGATCAGGAAGGTAATGCCCGGCACGATGCGGGCGGCCAGCAGGACCAGCCCGAACGCCGGCATCTTGAAGCGGGCGATGGCATAGGCCGCGGGCAGCCCCAGCACCAGCGAGAAGGCCGTCGAGACAATGGCGACCAGGAAGCTGTTGCCCATGAACTTGAAGAAGGAATACTGGTTGAACACATCGACATAGTGCTGAAAGGTCGGCTGGAAGCTCAGAATCCTCTGGTTGTTCATGATGTCGGCCTGGGACTTGAACGAGGCCAGCAGCATCCAGATAAAGGGGAAGGTAAAGGCCAGCGCGACCAGCGCGATGACGATAAAGCGGATGATGTTCGTGATGCGGGCGCGGCGGTGGGCCGCCTCGGCGCCGGGCACGATGATGACTTCGGGCCGGGCGACGGCGGGCCGGCCGCCGGTCGTGCGCGCCGCTTCCCGCGCGGCGACTGTCGAGTCCTGGCTTGTATTACTCATGTCGCAGTCCCCCAGCGGTTACGGATGACCATGAACAGCAGGCTGACCCCCAGCACGATGGCGAAGAAGATGACCAGCAGCGACGACGCCATGCCCAGTTGGAAGTAGCCGAAGCCCTGCGCATACGAGTAGATGTTCAGCGTCTCGGTCGCGAAGCCCGGCCCGCCCTGGGTCATGGTGTAGATGATGTCGAAGGTTTTGAGCGCGTCGATGGCCCGCAACAGCGTCGCCACGACCAGGGTGGGCGCCATCAGCGGCAGGGTGAGATGGATGAAGCGCTGCCAGGGACCGGCGCCGTCCACGGTGGCCGCCTCGAACGGCTCGTCGGGCAGCGTCGCCAGGCCGGCCAGGGCGATCAGCGCGATCATCGGCGTCCACTCCCAGATATCGACCAGCATCAGGGAGGGCAGGGCCTGGTCGGTGGAGGCGAGCCAGGGCTGCGGCGGCAGGCCCACCAGGCGCAGGGCATAGTTGGCGAAGCCGATGGTCGGCTCCAGCATGAGCAGCCAGGCCATGCCCATCGCCACCGGCGTGGCGACCATGGGCAGCAGAATCAGTGTTTTGACCAGGTTCTGCCCGCGAAACTCGCGCCGCAGCAGCAGCGCGATCGCCAGGCCCAGCACGAGTTCGACCCCGACCGCCCCGATGGTGAAGACAAAGGTGCGCGTGAGCGCGTCGCGGAAGCGCTCGTCGTTGCCCAGCAGGGTCGTGTAGTTGTTGATCCCCACCCACACCGGCGGCTGCGTGGCCGACATACTCCATTGGGTGAAGCTTAGCCAACCCGTGTATAGAATCGGGAAGATCATCATGATCGCGACGAACAACGCCGCCGGCAGGATAAACACCCACTTGATATTGCGGTTCGCCCAGCCTGAGAGCGCCATCGCGCCACCTCCTTCCCCGTGGAGCCGGGTATAGCGCGGGGGGCGCGGCGGGGCAACCGGTCCCGCGCCCCCGCGCCCCGCGTTTACTTGCTCTGCAAGTC
>JAICKM010000614.1 GCA_025927935.1 Chloroflexia bacterium
ATATCACGGTGCAGCATATTCTGATCGGCTTCCAGGGCAGCGTCGGCGACAAGCCGATCACGCGCACCAAGGAGCAGGCCAAGACGCTGGCCTATCAACTGCTGGACAAGGCCAAGAGCGGCGCCGACTTCGACCAACTGGTGCGCGACAACACCGACGACGCGCCGCCCGGTATCTACTCGATGTCCAACCTCGGCGTGACGCCCGCCGACGGCGAGTACCCGCGCGAGGGCATGGTGCCCGCATTCGGCAACGTTGGCTTCGCGCTGAAAGTCGGCGAGATCGGCATCGCCGACTACGACCCGCAGACCAGCCCCTTCGGCTGGCACATTATCAAGCGCCTGAAGTAGCCGGCGGCGGAGTTGCGCCGCGCGACGTTACAGGGGCCGGATTGTATGATCCGGCCCCTTGCTTATGTCTTGCATCTTTCGATAGAGATCGCCTCCGCCCAAGGGTCCGCCCCGGTTTGTATCCACGTGTCGTCGCGTCGCCCGCGCCGGTACGCTACACTGAGAGGTATTAGGTCAAAAAGGACCCGACACGCCGATCTCCGCCCATCGCGGGCCGGAGAGCAAAGGACAGGGAGCCGCCGGGGGATGATTACGCTGTTATTGGTCGACGACAACGCGGCCATCCGGCGCACGCTTGGTATCCGGCTCGGTCTGGAACCCGATCTGGTGATCGCTGGAGAAGCCGATACGGGCGCCGCCGCGCTCGCGCTGGCCGAGACGCTCCAGCCGGCGGTCGTGTTGCTGGATGTCCAGATGGGGGGCATGGACGGCATCACGACCGCCGAGCTGCTCCGCACGCGGGTGCCGGCGACACGCGTGGTTATTCTGACCATGTACGATGAAATGCCGGTGTCCGCCCGCGCACGTGCAGCAGGCGCGAGTGCCTTCGTTGCCAAGCATGAGCGCGTGGACGTGTTGCTGGCTGCTATCCGGCAGGCCGCTGGGGAGACCGGGCAGGCCCGGCAAGATTGAGGGGACGCCGCTATCGGGCGTCGCTTTTGCAGAAGGATGAGAGGTGTCATGCTGCAACCGTTGACCATCGGCATAGTGGGGGGCGCGTTCCCCGTGGCGATGTTCCGCTACGATCAGCAAATCGGGACCCGCGCGCGTGGTGCCTGGGACGACCCTGCGGCGCCGCACCTGGTCGGCGGGCGGGCGCCGTACCAGCAATACCTGCGCTACTTGCAATGGCAGCACACCGGCGCCTGGGAAGAACTGGCCTTCGAGATTGAACAGGAGTGTGGCGTGGTGGCCGCGGCAGGCGCCGATTTTGCCATCCTGGCCCCGCCCAGCCTCTACGAAGTGCTGCCCCTGGTGCATAGCCCCATCCCGATTTATCACATCCTCGACGCCGTGGCCGACTATGCCCAGGCCCACAACCTGCCCCGCCTCGCCCTGGCCGGTCCCCGGCTCGACGGGCAGGCCCGCTTCTACGGGAACGGCCTGCGCGAGCGCGGGGTGCCCGTCCTGCTGCCGACCGGCGCCGAGCAACGCGTGCTCGACCGGCTCGTCTACACCCAGATCATCCGGGGCCGCATCACGCTGGCCCTCATCCGCGACTTTGCCGAAGTCACCCGCAGCCTGGCCGGACGCGGCGCGGCGGGCATCCTGGTGACGTGCGCCGAACTCGAACTACTGGCCCGCGATCAGGCCCTGCCCGTGCCGGTCGTCGACGGCACCCGCGTCCACTTGGACCTGGCCTGGGAGATCGCCACCGGCAAGCGGAGCCTCGTCGCGTCGTAGCTGGCTGCCGTCAGCTCTCAGCCGTCAGGAGACGTGTGGTCAGCGGTCAGCAATGTGAACAATTTTCGCTCTTCGCTACGTTCAGAGTCTCGGTTATCGAAGCGCGATAGGCCCAATCTAAGCGGGTGGCGAACCAGGTCTGGCGGGGGTAGAGGGTAATCTCAGTCCCCCTTGCCGGCCTCGTTATTTACCGCGCGAGTGCCCGGTGCGCCCGTAGCCGTAAGGCCAGGCCCCCAGCCAGGCAAAGTGCGCCCAGGACCAGCAGCCAAGCGGCATTTGCGCCATCCCCGCCGGTGCGCGGCATTCCGGGAGTGGTCGCACTGGTGTGAAGCTGGAGCCAGGCCACCAGATCTTGCATCGGCTGCTCCACGATCGGGCGGAAGTTGTCATCGCTCGGCCCGCTGGCTGGGCCGAGCGAATGCCCCAGGCCCGGATACAGTTTGAGCGTATGGTCGTGATTGCCGTTCGCGGCCAGCGCCGCATCGAACCGTTGCGCGCCCGCCGGGGGGACCGCCCCATCATTGGCCCCCTGCAGAATCAGAACCGGCTCCTTCAGTTGGGCGGCCAGGTCCGTGGGGATCGGCAGGCCCTTGCTAGGCCCGTACAGTTCGAACGGGCCGCCCGGCGCGAGTTGGGCATTAATCAAGGGGTCCACGGCCGGACGTACTTCCGTGTCCGCCTCCAGAACCCCATCTTTGTTGGTATCCAGGTCGGGGTTGACGGCAATCTTCTGATCGGGCGCTCCAGTGAAGCGAGGATCGATCAGGAAGCCGAGCAAATTGCCCTTCGCCCAGACCCCGCCCGGACCCTGCCAGGCCTGTTGCAGCGTGGCCGCCGTGATCTTGCCGTCCGGGGCAAACTGCAAGGCATAGGCTAGTCCGTCGTCCACCGCCTGGTAACGAAATGTCTCTGCCCAGGACTCCCCCAGCATTCCCTGCATAATCAGCCCGGCGACTTCGGGATGGGCGGCCACAAGATTCGCTCCGATGACACTGCCCTCACTGAAGCCGTAGATGTAGATATGGCGGGGGTCGACATGCGGGTTCGTTTCGGCGGCGGCGAGTACCGTCTCCGCGTCCTTCAAGAATTGCTGGCGGGGCGTAGTGTAATACTTCTGGGCGTCCACGTTGGTGGCGCTCGTGACATAGTGCTGGTTGTAGCGCAGGACAGCGAAGCCGCGCGGCACGAGGTAGCCGGCGATGTCCTTGAAGATATGCGAGAGCAGCGTCTGGCCGTCCAAAGGCGAGATAGCATTGTAATCGGCATCCCCCGGCAGGTTGCCGTGCAGGAGGATCACCGTTGGGTAGCGCCCGCCGCCTGCCGGGTAGGCGAGAATACCCGGACTCTGGAAGTCGCCGAAGTTGAAAGTCAGATCCTGCGTGGCAGCGTCCGCCGCTGATGGCGCCGCGTAGGCGGGCAAAACCGGAGTCGCGATCAACAAACTCAACATTGCGAAAAACAAGGTGATCCGGATCGTTAGCGTTTTCGGAGCCAGCCCCTGGATGCATCGTGTATTGCCCTTCATAAGGTGCTCCTTTCGTACTCATGTGCGGCGACCAACGTCAGGCATGTGCAGGGCGGCGCGACCCGGTATTTGCCGCTTAACCTGTTGGCTCTATTAAAGCATATTATTACTTTTCTGAATAGAGAACGAATATTCAGTAATAAGTGACCTAAATCTATATCGTTCTGGGTTACTGTGCAGTATGTTTGCTGGTCGCCGGTCAATGAGTGCGCAGGGGGGCTGTCGGCACAGGTGCTAGGCACCGCTTAAACAAACGCGCAACGGCGTGTAGCACACCGCTGATCGCCACTCAGCACTCAGCACTCAGCACTCGAATACTGTATAATAGAGGCATGATCGCCTCGCCCCGCGCGCCCCTGCCCGGCCCGCCGCCCACCCTCGCCGAGTTGCGCGGCGCCTTGCAGCATTGGTTCGGCTTCCAGGACTTCCGCCCCGGCCAGGAGGCCGTCATTACCTCGGTGATGGGCGGGCAGGATACGCTGGCCCTGATGCCCACGGGCGCCGGCAAGTCGCTCTGCTACCAACTGCCGGCCATGCTGCTGCCGGGTATCACCCTGGTTATCTCTCCGCTGATCGCCTTGATGAAGGATCAGTACGACAGCCTGCCCAAGCCGGTCTACGAGCGCAGCACCTTCATCAACAGCAGCCTCGACATCGGCGAGGTCGAGCGGCGCATGGCCGACGTGCTGGCGGGCAAAATCAAGCTGATCTACGCCGCGCCCGAGCGGTTGCGCCAGCAGCCCTTCGTCCACGCCCTGGCCCGCGCCGGCCTGGCCCTGCTGGTCATCGACGAGGCGCACTGCGTCAGCCTCTGGGGCCACGATTTCCGCCCCGATTACCTGTTCATCGGCAAGGTCTTGCCCGCGCTGGGCAACCCGCGCCTGCTGGGCATGACCGCCACGGCCACCGAGCGCGTACAACAGGAAATCGGCACCCAACTGGGCCGCCCGCTGCACATTGTCCAGACCAGCCCCTTCCGCCCCAACCTGTTCTATCAGGTCATGCATTTGAAACATCAAAAGGAAAAAACCGAGGCGCTGGTGCGCTTTTGCCGCGACCAGAAGGGGTCGGGCATCGTCTACGTGCGGTCCCGGCAGCAGGCCGAGGA
>JAICKM010000448.1 GCA_025927935.1 Chloroflexia bacterium
GCCGGTCACATAGGGGCGCTGGCGGGGCGCGCGAGGGCCGTTCCCACCCTGGGGCCGCCGGAAGCAGTGTAGCGGGCAGGCCGTGGTTCCCGGCAAGCGACAAAATGTCAGGGCGTATGGGGTAGAGCGCAGGGTACTGCGGTACTGCATCCTTCATAGATCAATTCGCGCGATTCGTCAATAGGGCGCGCCGGACCGTTAATAAGTGTAGGCCCGGCGACAACTGCCGCGCCTGGCCGATCCTTGACACCTCCGGCGGCACGGTGTACCATGGCAAGCAGGTGGACCATGTCCATCAACCAACCTCAACGAGGAGGCACACCCGATGATCGACCCCAAGCTTGCTCCCATTCCCGTAGCCCAAGACAGCAATTCGCCCGACATCGCCTGGCGGCCCAGCCCGGCCTACCTGGAGCGTAACCGCCTGCGCCGCTTTATGGCCCGCCACGACATCGCGTCGGTGGCCGAACTGGTGGATCGCTCCGCCGCCGATATCGCCTGGTTCTGGGACGCCGTGGTGCAGGACCTGGATCTGGAGTGGTTCCAACCCTACACGGCAGTGGTGGACCTGTCGCGCGGCGTGGAGTGGCCGCGCTGGTTCCCCGGCGGGCGCTACAACTATGTCCACGACGCCGTGGATAAACACGCCGCGCGCCTGCGTCCACAGGCCACCGCGCTCATCTGGGAAGGCGAAGACGGCGCGGTCACAACGCTGACCTACGCCGAGTTGGCCGCCCAGGTGAACCAGGCGGCCAACGCGCTCAAAGCCCTGGGCCTCGGCAAGGGCGACCGGGTGGGCGTGTTCATGCCCATGGTGCCGGAGACCGTGATCGCCACCCTGGCGATCTCCAAGATCGGCGCGATCTATATCCCCATCTTCTCCGGTTACGCGGGCGCGGCGGTGGCCGCGCGCCTCGGCGACTGCGGGGCGCGCCTGCTGATCACCGCCGACGGATTTTATCGCCGGGGCGGGCAGGTGCCGATGAAGGAAACCGCCGACGAAGCCGCCGCCGCCAGCCCCACGGTGGAGCATGTGCTGGTGGTGCGCCGCCTGGGCCGCGCGGTGCCCTGGACCGCCGGACGCGACCTCTGGTGGGACGAACTGGTGCCCGCTCAGAGCGCGGAGTGCGCCACCGAGCAAACAGACGCCGAAGATCCGTACATGATCATCTATACGTCGGGCACGACCGGGCGGCCCAAGGGCGCTGTGCATACCCATTGCGGCTTCCCGATCAAGGGCGCCCAGGACATGGCCCACGGCTTCGACCTGCAACCGGGCGATGTGCTGTTCTGGATCACCGACATCGGCTGGATGATGGGGCCGTGGGCCATTTCGGGCAGCCTGATGCTCGGCGCCACGCTGATGATCTATGAAGGCGTGCCCGGCTATCCGCAGCCCGACCGGCTGTGGGCGCTGGTCGAGCGCCACGGCGTCACGCACCTGGGCATCTCGCCCACTGCCGTCCGTTCGCTGATGGGCCAGGGCGACCACTGGGTGAAGGCGCACGACCTGAGCCGCCTGCTGTTCTTCGGCAGCACCGGCGAACCCTGGAACCCCGATCCCTGGCGCTGGCTGTTCGACGTGGTGGGCGAGAGCCAGCGGCCCATCCTGAACTACTCCGGCGGCACCGAGATTTCGGGCGGCATCCTCTGCTGCAACCCGCTGCTGCCGCTCAAGCCCTGCTCGTTCAACACGCCCGTCCCCGGCATGGCCGCCGATGTAGTGGATGCCGACGGGCAACCGGTGCGCGGCCAGGTGGGCGAACTGGTCATCCGCCGGCCCTGGGTCGGCATGACACGTGGCTTCTGGCAAGCGCCCGACCGCTATATCGAGACCTATTGGGCGCGCTTCCCCGGCGTCTGGGTCCATGGAGATTGGGCGCTGATTGATGACGACGGCTTCTGGTACATCCTGGGCCGCTCCGACGACACGATCAAGGTGGCCGGCAAGCGCGTCGGCCCGGCGGAAGTGGAGTCGGCGGCGGTCTCGCACCCCGCCGTGGCCGAGGCGGCGGCCATCGGCGTGCCCAACGAGTTGAAGGGCGAGGTCGTGGTGGTTTTTGTGATGCTCCGCCCGAACTATGCGCCCAGCGAACCGTTGCGCGGCGAGATCGAGGCGGCCATTGTCCAGCAGTTAGGCAAGTCGCTCAAGCCGGAGGCGGTCCGATTCGTGCAGGATATCCCGCGCACGCGCAACGCCAAGATCCTGCGCCGCCTGGTGCGCAAGCGCTACCTGGACGAGCCGCTGGGTGACACATCGGCCTTGGAAAACCCGGCGGCCCTCGACGAGATCGCGGCAGCGCGCTAACGAGTGCTGACGAGTGGTCAGTGGTCAGTGATCAGACGAGTGCAAAGTGCTATTCGCGTAGCCTTGCAGAGCACAGCGCGTAGCGGTGCATAGTACATAACTGACCACTGACGGCTGACGGCTGACGGCTAAGGAGACCAAATGGACGAGATACCCCTATCCCTGTCGTATGACGACGTGTTGCTGGTGCCGCAACGGACCGCCGTGCGTTCGCGCAAGCAGGTGGACGTAAGCGCGCAGCTATCGCGGCATCTGCGGTTGCAGATTCCGGTGGTCAGCGCGAACATGGACACCGTGACCGAGTCGACCATGGCGATTGCCATGGCGCGCGCCGGGGGCATCGGCATCATCCACCGCTTCCTGCCGGTGGAGCAACAGGCCGCCGAGGTGCGCCGGGTGAAACGCGCCGAGAACTTCGTGATCGACCAGCCCTATGCCTGCCGCCCGACCGACTCGATTGCCCAGGCCCAGGACCTCATGCACGATTACGAGGTGGGCACGCTCATGGTGGTCGACGGTGCGGGCATTCTGGTCGGTATGGTGGGCACGCGCGACGTGCAATTCGCGCGGGATCGGACGCGGCCCGTCGAGAGCGTGATGCGCCCGCGCGACCGGCTCGTGGTGGGGCCGCCTGACGTGAGCACGGACAAGGCCGCCGAGATCTTCGCCGAGCAAAAGATCGACAAACTGCCGCTGGTGGATACGCATGGCCGGCTAGTCGGCCTGATCACGGCGCGCGACATGCTGCGCATCAGCGAGAATCCGGGCGCGGCCAAGGACCGGCGCGGGCGCTTGCTGGCCGGCGCGGCCATTGGGGTCATCGGCGACTATATGGAACGCGCGGCGGCCCTGCTGCAGGAAGACGCCGACGTGCTGGTGATCGACATCGCGCACGGCCATAGCGAGCAGGTGATCGAAGTGGCGAAGGAGGTGCGCGCCCGCTGGCCGCAGGTCGAACTGATCGCCGGGAACGTCGCCACCGCCGAGGGTACGCTGGACTTGATCGCCGCCGGGGTGGACGCCGTGAAGGTGGGCGTCGGCCCCGGCTCGGCCTGCACCACGCGCATCGTGGCCGGGGCCGGGGTCGGCCAGTTCACGGCGGTCTGGGAGTGCGCGCGGGCCGCGCGGGCGCACAACATCCCGATCATCGCCGACGGCGGCATCAAGGCGTCGGGTGATCTGACCAAGGCCATGGCCGCGGGCGCGCACACGGTGATGATCGGCGGGATGCTGGCCGGGACGGATGAAAGCCCCGGCCGCCCGCTGACCCGCCGCGGGCGGCGCTACAAGCACTATCGCGGCATGGCCTCGCTGGCCGCCACGGTGGACCGCCGCAAGCGCGAGCGCCTGGACCCCGGCGCCGACGACGAGTGGGTCAGCGACGTGGTGCCCGAAGGCGTGGAGGCGCTGGTCGCCTACCGCGGCAGCACCCACGAGGTGTTGACGCAACTGGTGGGCGGGCTGCGCAGCGGCATGAGCTATTGCGGCGCCTTCACGCTCGATGAGATGTACCAGAAAGCCCGCTTTACCCGCATCACCTCCGCCGGCCTGCGCGAAAGCCACCCGCACGACGTGGAGTTCGATTAACCTGAGTCATGGCAAGATCCTGCCTGTTGACCATGCCTGCATCGGCGTCATTTGCCAAGCGAGATCCGTCATTCTGAGCGCAGCGAAGAATCTCCGTCTTGTAGCCCAGAAGCCGAGACTCTTCGCTGCGCTCAGAGTGACAATTGCTCTGTGACAGGCTACTGAGGAGGAAACCCAATGCCTCGCGAACGGAACGAAGCCTGGGAACATCACCTCGCCATGGATATCATGCCCGATGCTTATGACGAAGAAGAGCAGGTGATGAGCTGGTACGTCTACCTGGAAGAAAAGCTGCACTTCCCCTTCCAGGCGCGCTGCATCAAAGCGCGCCTCAAATCTCCGTTAGAGGTCGGTGAGATCGTTGAAGTGATCGGCATGCCTGGGGAAGACGAGATCGACCACGAAATGTTTGTGAAGATTCGCTGGCAGAAGCGCGATCTGGCCGTGCCCCTGATGCAGTTGGAGGGGATCGACGTGGACGAGGACACCCAGGAGGGTATCTCCGATTGGCATTACTGGGTGGAGCAGGGCTATCAGTTCTAGGGCGTTGATCGAAGCCGGGATGCCGTCCGCCGCGGATTGTTAGCGCGGGACGGCGGTTTGCATGAAGTCGAGCAGCGGGAAGCTGCCCTCGATGACCTTGCCGGGGTCTACGTTCATCCAGTTACGCAGGATGGTGCTGTAGACGCCACGGAAGTCCATCTGGTGGGTAATGTCACCGTCCACCAGCTGGGCCAGGTTGGGCGGCGTGCCGTAGAAGCCGCCCTTCACCGCGCCGCCGACCAGGAACATGGGCAGGGCCGTGCCGTGGTCGGTGCCCTGGCTGGCGTTTTCGGCCACCCGGCGCCCGAACTCGGAGAAGGTCATCAGCAACACACGGTCCGCGTGCCCGGCGGCATCCAGGGCCTGGTAGAAAGTGCTAATCCCCTCATCCAGGTCCGCCATCAACTGGTTATGCCGGCGGGCTTGCTGGGCGTGGGTATCGAAGCCGCCCAGCGAGATGTAGAACACACGCGCGCCCACATCGGCGGCGATCACCCTGGCGATCAGGCGCAGCCCTTCGGCGAAGGGGTTGTTCTGGTAGACCACCTGCTGATCGGTCGGGCCGATGATCTGCTGCAGCAAGTCGGCGCTGTCGAGGGCCTGCAACGCCGCCAGGCGGACGAAGTCGTCCACGCCGCTGCTATGCGGCTGGGTACACAGGTGGTGGATCGCGTCCATCTGGGCCTGGCGGTCGCGGCTGAAGCGCCCGTCGGTGCGAAACTGGTAGCTCTGCACGTTAGTCAGCGAGGGTACTACCGTCGTCTCGGTGTAGAGCGTGCGCGGCAGGCTCGGCCCCACATTTAGACCGCGCAGCCGGCACATGGCGTCCTCGCAGTCGTCCCCGGCCAGCAGCCGGCCTAGCCAGCCGGTCGGCTCGTTCACATCGGGCCGCGCCGTCTGCCAGATCTCCATCGCGCGGAAGTGCGAGCGGTTCGGGTTGGGATAGCCCACGCTCTCCAGCACGGCCACATGGCCGCTGTTGTACAGGCCGCGCAGGTTCTTTAGCTCCGGATGCAGGCCCATGCGGGCGGTGAGCGGCAGCACCTGATCTTTGGGCACGCCCAGGTGCGGGCGCACGCGGTAGTACTCCGGGTCGCCATACGGGATGACCGTGCCCAGCCCATCGTTCCCGCCGCTTAGTTGCACCACCACGAGTACATTGCGGGCGCGGGGATCGGGCGGCGTGCCGCTGTCGCCGGGATCATCGGGAATAGCGGGCACCGCATCGCTGATCGCGTAGGCGGCTTTCACCAGGAACGAGGGCGCGACCACGCCGAGCGCGGCCAATTGGATTCCGTTCTTCAGAAACTCGCGTCGCGTCAGCGCCATCACGTCCTCCTAGTTCAACTGATAGCTGGGGCTGCTGAGCACCAGGCGCCACAGGCCGGTGAGCTTGAGCGTCCCGGGATCGCCGCCGAGATAGTTCACGAGCGGCCCTTGCAAGGGCGCGGACGGCACGGCGGGCAACGCTAACTCCAGCAGCGCCGCCACGATCGCGTCAGGTGTCGCCCGGCCCTGACCGCCGGCCAGGGCC
>JAICKM010000380.1 GCA_025927935.1 Chloroflexia bacterium
GAAGAAGATGATCTCGAAGAGTACGAAGAGGAAGACGAAGAGGAAATGGCTACCTGAACCAGCGCATGGACACTGTACACGCTTTCTTACGACCCTTTACCGCTTTCCTCGCCTTGGGGGTGACGATAGCAGGGGCGCTGCTGGCAAATGACCAACTCTGGCTCGTCTGCCTGGGGGTCGTGTTCCTCTGCCTGTTGTACCTGGTCTGGAGCCTCGTGCCGCCGGTCGCCCCGCGCGCCCGCGCGGCCCTGGCCGGCCAAGCGACAGCCGAGGAGCGCGAGCAAGCCCGCAATGAGGCGCTGAGCCATAGCGTGCAGATGCTGGCCGGGTTCCTGCTGGCCGGGTTCGTGCTGCTCAGCGCCCACCTGCTGCGCGAACAGTTCGTGCAGGCGGGCACCATCGCCGGCAGCCGCGTGCTCAACGAAACGGTGCAGACTGGCCCCGATCAGTACCAGCAGGATACCACGCTCATCCGCAACGGCAACCCGATCACGTTCACACGCACCATCGAGGCGAGCGGCGTGCAAACGGGCACCGACTCGCTGCAAAACCCACGCCTGCTGGCGCGCGACTTGCGCGTGCAGCGCGGGCAGATCTTCGACGCCGCGGGCAACGTCGTCGCCGGGCGCACCGTCTACTCCGACACCGGCTATGTCGAGCGGACTTACCCGGCCCCCAACATGAGCTACCTGCTCGGCTACTATAACCCGACCATCTACGGTCTGGCCGGGATGGAAGCCAACCTCGATCCCTATCTGAGCGGGGAATCGGGCAGCAACCCCATTGTGGCCGAGGAGGACCGCATCCTCCATCGCCCCATTGTCGGCTCCGATGTGTACCTGACGCTGGTGCCCGCGATCCAGAATGCCGCCACCCAGGCGTTGGGGCAGCGCAAGGGCGCCGTGGTGGTCATCGATATCCCGACCGGAGCGATCCTGGGCCTGGTAGCCTACCCGCACATCGACCCGAACGGCCTGGCCTTCAACCCGGACAATGACTGGACAGCGGAGAACCAGCGGATCATCGAATACTGGAACACGACCACGGCGCGCGCCGACCTGCCGATGCTGAACCGGGCCACGCAGGGTCTCTACCCGCCGGGTTCGACGTTCAAAACCGTCACCCTGGCCTCTGGGTTGGATCTGGGCAAGGTGCGCCCCGACACCGTTTTCACCGATACCGGGCGGATCAAGGTCGAGGCCGGGAACTACTTCCATGTCGATTGCTCGACGTGCCGGCCTGCGAGCCACCCTGGCAACCTGTTCACCCTCATGGAAGGCTACCAGTGGTCGCTGAACGTCGTCTTCGCCGAGATGGCGACGCAATACTTGGGCACGGACCCGCTGGTCCGCTACGCGCAGGGCTTCGGCTTTGGCCGCGATTATAACGCGAACAATCCCATGCTGGCGATCCCCGTCGCCGTGAGTCGCCTGGGCGACCCGGACTTTCTCAAGACGCCCAACGGCATCGCCGCCACCAGTTATGGACAGGGCCAGGTGCAGGCGACGCCGTTCGAGATGGCAATGGTGGCCGCCACTGTGGGCCATGGCGGCGAGTTGCCGCAGCCCTACCTGGTCAGCAAGATCGTCAACCCCAAGGGCGACACCGTGGAGCAGACCCGCCCCGGCACGCTGGGCCGGGTGGTCTCCCCGGCAACGGCCGGCGTGCTCACCCAGATGATGATCACCTCGGTGCAAAAGGGGTGGGCGAACGGCGCGGCTATTCCCGGCTACACCGTGGGCGGCAAGACGGGCACCGCCGAGACGGGCCGCGGCACCTCGCACGCCTGGTTTATCGGCTTCGCGGGTCAAGACCCGGCCCACCCGCAGTATGCCGTGGCCGCTATGGTCGAGGAGGGCGGCGAAGGCAGCCGGGTGGCGGTGCCGATCGGGCGGGCGGCGCTGGTCGCGGCGCTCCAGCAAAAGTAGGGCGCCAAAAAGGGCCTCGCCCCGACTTTGCAGCCGGGGCGAGAACCTGGGAGGGAGAGCTTGCCGGTGGAGGACCCGGCAGGGAATATGCTGTTTGTATCCCACCTCGTGGGTGTGCTTCCTTCTTAGATAACTACGCCGCTGTCGATTTGTTACTCCCCGGTCCAACAATCCGCAGGCAATTGGCAATCCGGATCTCGCTACATCCCTTTTGGCATAAGCGTTATAATGAGGCATGAAGACCAGAGCAACGGTGCCAAAGGCCCCACCCAATACGCGGCGCATCCTGGCCGTGAGTGATATCGTCGAACCCCAGCTTTACAACTCGCGGGTCGCCGAATGGATGGGTCCGGTCGATATGATCATCAGTTGTGGCGATCTGCCCGCCAGCTATCTTGAATTCCTGATGTCGTCCCTGAACGCGCCGTGTTATCACGTCATCGGCAATCACTGTTTCGCGCCGCATGGCCCGTCGCGGAGCGACCGTTGCTCGCCCGAAGCATATCCCGGTGTGGTCAACCTGCACATGCGGACCGTCGAGGTGGACGGCCTGCTGCTGGCCGGGATCGAAGGCAGCCCCTGGTACAACGGCGGCCCGCACCAGTACAGCGACCAGCAGGTGGGCTGGGAACTGCGTCGCCTGATCCCGCGCTTAGTGATGAACTATCTACGGACCGGGCGCTACCTAGACATCCTGGTCACGCACGCCCCGCCGCGCGGCATCCACGACGACACCGATATCACGCATCGCGGCTTCAGCAGCTTTCTCTGGTTTATTCACACGTTCCATCCGGCGTATCTGCTCCATGGGCATACCCACCGCTATATCAATAGTTTGCCTTTTCGTACCCGGTTCGACCACACGACGATTGTCAACGCATACGGCCACCGGCTGCTGGATTTCCCGCGAGATCCTGGGCGGCTCCATAGCGGGGACGACGATGGACGTTAACTCGGACTATCTCAACAACACGGCCCGCGATGACTTTGAACGCGCCCGGCGGAAAGCCTTCATGGAGGAGATTAACGCCTTCTTGCGCCGGCGCCCTAATACCCTTATGTCGTTTGAAGAGGTGCAACAGGCGCTCCCGATTCAGGGACAGATTTACCGGGGCGTCAAGCAAGTGCCCGTCGCCGACATCATGGGCAGTGTCGACCGTTATCATGATTTCAACCGCAACTTCCTGCCGGTGCAAACCCATACGCGCCCACGGTGGGAGGCCATTGACCGCGCCACACTGGCCCAGGAAACACTGCCCCCGGTGGAGCTCTACAAGATCGGTGACATCTATTTCGTCAAGGACGGCAACCACCGCGTCTCGGTCGCGCGCGAACGCGGGCAGGAACTGATCGACGCCGATGTGATCGAATGGCCGATCAGCGTGCCCATCACCTCGCAGAACGATGCGCGCGACCTGCTGCGCCTGGGCGAGTACGCGCGCTTCCTCGAAGAGACCCGGCTGGACCGGCTGCGCCCCGGTATGCATATCGAGTTCACCACGCTGGGCCGCTATGATGTGCTGCTGGAGCATATCTCCGCCCATCGCTGGTATATGGGCGTGGACCAGAAGCGGGAGATCTCCTGGGAAGAGGCCGTGCTCGACTGGTATGACCATGTCTATAGTCCACTGATCCAGGTCATCGAAGAGACGGGCGTGTTGAAAGATTTTCCCGGCCACACCGCCGCGGATCTGTACCTCTGGATTATGGACCATCGCTATTATCTGGAACAAGAAGCCGGGCACCCGGTGGGACCCACGACAGCGGTGATGAGCTACGACGCCGAGTATGGCCGGTGGACCCGTCGGGTGCGCCGGAGTTTGCAGCGCTTGTTGAGCCAGGACCGGGACGGCAAGCACGGCTCGCCGTTGAGTCCGCGTCGAATCCGGCGCGCCCTTGCCGCGTTACGACCAGGCAGCGCTGAGTAGAGAAAGGCCAGGGGATGTCATGGACCGACTGGATATGCGATCCGCCAGGATCCAGTTCGAGGACGGAGCGCAGGCGCTCCCGCCCCCCGCGCGCCTGCGCCACCGCGAGACGCTGATTGCGATTGCCCTGCTGGGCGCCATTTGCCTGTTCGGCCTGGGCGACTGGTACCGCCAGGCCACCCGGCTCCACGATTATCAGGCCGGGACCGCGGCGGTGGCCGCCCGGCACTGGGAAGCGGCGGCGGCCGCCTTTGGCGCGGCGAACGGCTATGCCGACGCGGCCATCCGAGAGCAAGAGGCGGCCAGGCAAGTGGCCGCCCTGGAGGCACAGTACGCGCGTCTCCAGGCGGCCACCGCCGCCGGGGACTGGCTGACCGCCTGGCACCTGGCCCAGGACACTGCCGTCATCCAGCCCGACTACCGCGACATCGCCGCCCAGCAGGACGCCGCGTATCATGCGCTCTTCGGGCCGGGCGCCGCCGGGCTGATCTTTCTGCAAGCGAAGGGCGCTTTACCTGGCTTGTATCAAACCGTGGCCGAGGGCGGGCCGGTCTACCTGTTCGGCACGAGCAGCACCAGCCAGGTCCGCGCCACCAGCCCCGACGGCAAGCGATTCCTATATGATGTAGACGAGATCTTGCTCGAAACCGAAAACACGCCCTGCCAGCCCGGCGCCGAACGCTTGCGCCCGCCCGACCAGCTCCAGCCGCGCCTGGCACTGAGCGGCGCCGGCACGGATGGCCAGCCGGCCCGCGTGCTCCCGGACTCCTTCGACCCGCAAGCCCCCGTCTGGCTCACCAATCACGGCGTCTGGGGACTGCTGCCTGATGGCCGGCTGCAATATTATGACCCGGTGCGCACCACCACCGTCCGCATCGCCCCGGCAGCGGGGAGTCAGGTGCTGGGCGTGGACGCCGGGCACGACGGCCTGTTGCTGGCAAGCGCCGAGCAGGACCCGACCGGACAGACCCGCACCCGCCTCCAGCAGGTGACGCCCACCGGCCTATCCCCACGGACGACCAGTATGCCTGGCTTCTTGCTAACCGTGACCATGAGTCCGGCAGGCCCCTTCGCCTCCGTGCTCGCCGAAGACGTGTCGAACGGCATCGACCGCACGCTCTACTTGCTCAACCTCGACGCAGCGGATCTGGGTCTGCATACGCTCGACCACATGGCCTGGGAGGGCGTGCAATTAGTCGCGCGCCTGCGCGCGACGTTTGTGCCGGGCGCGAACCCGCCGCAAGTTCTGATCGAGCGCCAGGACGGTCAAACGGACACAGTATCGCGCTACACCTTGCCCAACGGACCGCGCGTGACGCTGTGGGAGGGCACCGAGCAGTACGGACGCCCCGACCTGGGAGGCGCCAGCCGGGATGGGCAAACCTTCGCCGTGCGCACCCAGCGTGAGAACCGGCCCTACCTGGCCTGGATACCCATCCAGCGGGATAGCGGTCCGCAGATGCTAGCCATCGAGGCACTACCCGGCCAGCAAGTTGATAGCTGGTTCGACCCGCATGGCGCGTTTATCGTCTATCGCCTGCGCAACCCAGCCGGGATCGACCAGGGCACCACCGAATCGCTCTTCACAGTGCCCAACCCGCCCGCGCCCGATGCCAAGCCGTATTTCCTGGGCCAGGCGCGTCGGGTGTACGACAGCGCGCTGCCCACGTTCGCCCTGCCGCCAAAGGGATCGCTTGCCGCGTTCATCGACGCAAATGCCGTGCTCCACGTGCGCACGCTCGACGGCGCCGCCGACACGGTCTTGGCTCGCGACGTGGAAGGTCTCTGGGCGCTCAGCCCCTGACCGGCGCGGGGCTGCTGGAGATAAGACGATGGACACACGGATCTCACGTCCCGGCGGCGCGCCGGCGACGGGTGCGGACGCCGGGCAACACGCGTTAGCCGCGCCACCGGTGAGCAGCGTGGCGCGCCCGCCCTACCCACCCAGTTGGATAGACCGGCTGACCGAATGGGTGCGCCGCCTGCCGCTACCGGCCGGGATCGTCTACCTGGGAGTAGGGCTGGTTCTGACTCTGATGTACATAGCGACCCTCCTGCCGTCCGCCCTGTGGTCAAGCGGCACGCTGTCTCTGACTACCGTCGTGCTCTACAGCTTCCTGAACGGCATGACCTGCGCATATATCCCAGGGCTGATCCACTACCTGGATGACGCGGCAGGTGCGGCACTTGACCGATTTCGCCCGGTAATGACAGCCGATGAGGACGAGTACGACAAACTCTGCTATCAACTCACCACGCTGCCGGCCCGCCCTGTCTGGATTGCTTCGTGGCTTGGCGTCATCTACACGTTTGCTGCGCGACTGTTCATTACGGCGACCGCTCCCAGTTCAAACGCGGCCGCCGGGTCGCCGGTCGTGATGGTGCTGATTGAAGTCTTCGATATCATGATCTATGTGCTCGTAGCATTGACAATCTACCATACGCTGCACCAGTTGCGTATGGTCAACACCATCTACACAAAACACACCCGCATCAACCTCTTTCAGCTTGGTCCCCTCTACTCGTTGTCCGGTTTGACGGCGCGCACGGCGATCGGTATCGGGATACCGACCTACCTGTGGTTCCAGGCCAACAGTTCCGTCATGCCGGGAGTAGACACCTCAAACATTATCCGGACAGCTTTTCTGAGTATCATGATCATTGGCACGTTCATCTGGCCGCTGCTGGGCGCTCATAGTCTCCTGGAAAAGGAAAAGCAGCGGCTGGCCGACGACGTCGCGGGCCGGATCGAAAGCACCATTGCCACCCTGCACCACCTCGCCGACAGCGGCAAACTGGACGCCTACGGACCGCTGAAGGGCGTACTCGACGGGCTGTTGACCGAGCAAGGCGTGATCCAGAAGCTGCGCACCTGGCCGTGGCGGACGGAGACAGTGAGCAGTCTCGGGCTGGCCTTCCTCTTGCCGATCATTATCTGGGTCGTGCAGCGCGTGCTGGAGCGCATC
>JAICKM010000146.1 GCA_025927935.1 Chloroflexia bacterium
CGTCGCTCTTCCGATCCACTTTGGTCCTTTTGGTTGCGCGCGAAAATTTTCCCGCTGCACGGGAGATACTTGCAATCCGACGTTTACCCGTATCGTGTACTTCTCCGATTACTGGAGCGGGGGAGCGGGCGCGCGGTCGGGTTTAGCATGCGGTGGAAGAGAGCTTCGTAGGCGTCCGTCACCTGCTCCCATGAGAACGTCGCCCGCGCCCGCTCCCCCGCCCGCGCTCGCGCTTCCCCCACTTCCTCCGGCGCGTCCACCAACCGTTGCAGCACCGCCCGCAGGTTCTCCACTGGCGCGTCGGTCCCGTAGCTGTACCCCGCCTCCCCCATCGTCTCCTCGTTCTCCGCCGTCCCTGCCGCCACCACGCAGTTCCCGAACCCCATCGCCTCCACCAGCGCCGGGTGCGTCCCCCCCACGTTCGACGGCTCCACGAACAGGTAGGCGTGCGAACTTAGCTCCCGATACGCTGCCCCAAACTGGTAGCCCGTGAAGATCACGTTCGGTCCCCCCAGCGCCTTCAACTGCCCAATGTACTCGTCGGCATACGGCGCATGCCCCACGATCACACACTTCTTGTCGGTGTGTAGCTGCTGGTACGCCCGGATGAGCGTGTCGATGTGGTTCTCCGGTACTAGCCGCCCCACGAACAACAGGTACTCCTGCGGCGCCAACCCAAATTGGGCCAGCGTCGGGCCTGGCGCCATCGGCTCGACTTCGGCCCCATAGGCGATGTACTCGGCGTGCGCCCCGAACGTATCGCGGTAATACTGCTGCACCACGCGCGAGTCGGTGATGAAGGTGTGCGGCAGGCGGGTGCCCAGCCACTCGGCGGCCTGGATGTAGCGTTTGGCGGCGGGAGGCCACTTGTCGCGTTTCCAGTCGAGGCCATCGACATGGAGCACGGTTTTGCGCCCGGCCAGGCGGGGGAGGAGGGTGACGGGGGAGTTGGCGGCGACGAAGACGCAGACGATGTCGGCGCGGGCGGCGCTGGCATGAAGGGCAGCGAGGGTGGTATGGACGAGGGTATCGAGGTACTTATTGGCGATGGTGGGCAGCTTGACGAGGTGGACGCCGCGATAGGTGGCGGCGGGCCAGTGGACATGGTGGGGGCGGTTATAGACGGTGACGGCGTGGCCGCGGGCGGCCAGGCGGGTGGCGACGGCCTCGACGCAGGTTTCAAAGCCGCCGTAGTTGGCGGGGATGCCCCGGATGCCCATCATGGCGATTTTCATGCTCCCTCCTCATTCTTACCGGCCAGGTCCCGTGCGGCAAGGGGTAGTGCGCGAACCGCACGCGCCAAGCCGCCGATCGGGGACGCCGGCCTTCAGTGGTCATAGTGAACCGGGCGGGGTTCAGATGCCGGCAGGCTATGGTGATCCAATATTGGGCCAGATCACCGGACCCGCTACCTCTCCTATGGGCCGCGCTGCTCTAGGCAGGCCGCCCCACCTCCGGTTGGCGCCAAATAGTCTTTTGGTAAATCGGGTCTCCGCGCCGGTGACGGCGGGCGGCACCAAAATACCGCCCAAGTTGCCGCAGGCCACACCAGGCGCGGCGCATCTCGTTGGGACCGCACGCATAGCGGTGCTGTTACGGCGCCATTGCCGGAAGGGCGAGGACTCGTTGCAGAATAGCAATAAACCAAGCAACAAACCCAACAAATACACGAAAAATCATTCCGGTAGAAGCTGCATTTGCCTTACCGCCGGATGACCACCGGCCATTATACCACACGGGACGACCGGATGTCAGGTTCGCAGCGCTTTCGTCCAAAAATACAACACATATCGTTTGCTGCGTAAATCCACCCGGTATAGCCCATAGATCCCAAGCACCTTCAACTACAACGCCGCCGGGTGCCGGAAAGTCACGGGCCATGCGCGCCGGTTCCGGGCGGGCCGGATGGGTTAGGTCACAGCCGGCGCGGATTTGCGCCCCACCACCACGGGAAAGCGCGCTTGCTCGCGCCCACCGGGATGGCGCAGCCGGCTCACTTGGCGGCGAAGCGGACCCAGGGGGTGCTCATTGGCGAGCAACTGGACGGCAAAACCGGCCTGGCGCATGGCGGCCACCAGCGAGTCGGCCACCAGAAAGCCGTGGCCGCCCGGCCAGTGGGGATCGCGTCCGAGGCTGGTCCGTAGCCGGGCGTGTTGCTCGGCGACCATCGCCGCGCCCGCCGCCGGATCGGTGTAGACCGGGCTGTCGGTGCAGACGAAGAGGCCACCGGGTTCGAGCACGCGTCCGATCTCGGCCAGGGTGGCCGGCAAATCGGCGTAGTGCAGGGCGCCGCTGCACACGCAGAGCGCGAACGCCCCCACCGCGAGGGGCAAGCGGTCCATGGACGCCTGCACCCGGCCAAACCACGCGCCGCGGCCCAGAAACACCTGCGCGCCTTCCAGGCTGTCGGCGCCACCCACGTTCAGGTCCAGGGCGATGACGGCGAATCCCCGTTCGGTGAGCCGGCGGCTGAGCCAGCCGTTGCCCGCGCCCAGGTCCAGTGCCCAGCGGCCCGCGCCCGGCCCGGCGATCCGCTCCAGTCGGGCCAGGCTGCGGCGGCGGATGCGCCAGATCCCAGCGGTGGGATCACCGGGTGGCACGTAGGGCAAGCGCAAGTAGTAGCCGGGATCGGCACGTTCCCAGCCGTCGCCCTGGCGCAGCGGGCGGTAGGATTCGAGGAAGGGGGCGTAGCGGCGGCGCTCGGCAGCGGTCAGCAAGCGCCAGATGCCGCCGGCTTGGGCGTAGCCGGCGCTGCAATCGGCGCAGGTGGCCCGGCCTTCGCCGGCCAGCCGCAGGGTTTCACGCAGCGGGCCTCCGCAGGCCGGGCAGCGCAGCCGGGCCAGCACCGCCGCCTCCGTGGCGCGGGGCGCGGTATCACTCACGCGGACGCGGCAGGTTCGCGGACCAGCTCGAAGATAAACTGGTCGCCCAGGGCATACAGCGGCCAGCGGGCGGCCAAGCGGTCATCGAGGCGGGCCACCCGGCGGAAGAAGCCGGGGGCGCGGCGGGTCAAGCCGTCGAGGTAGAGCGGTGGCAGCAGCCAGGGCAGCGCGCGCCGGCCCACCACGCGGAAATGCGGCTGGAAAGTGCGCGCGACCACGCCGGGGGTCCAGTAGAAGCAGGTGATGCGCTCCTCCTGCCAATCGGGGCGCACGGTAGCCGAGGCTTGCCCGCCCCAGCGGCGGAAGGCCATGCCCGGCTGCCGCGCCCGCAAATACCAGCCCGTTTCCCACAGGCAGTAGCGATTGATCAGCGAAAAGACCAGCCGCCCGCCTGGCCGGACCAGCGTGGCGAGTGCCGCCGCAACGGGCGCCAGCGACGGCTCGCAGTTCAGCGCGCCCATGCTGGAGTAGGCGCCGTCGAACGCGCCCGGCCCATAGCGATCCACCAGTTCGCCGATGCGGTTGGCGGGCAACTGGATCGTTGTGATCTGATCCGCCAGGTGGGCGGCTGGTCCGCCCGGCGCCAGCTTGGCGCGCAACTGCTCCAACATCCCGGTGGCCGGGTCGGTGGCGACGATACGTACTCCGCGCGCCGCCAGGTGGGTGGCCTCGATGCCGGTGCCGGACCCCATTTCCAGCACCAGGGCGCCGGGGCCAAAGGCGGCGTCCAGCGCGGCGAAGCTGCGGCGGCGCGCCCAGCGGGCCAGCGGGTTCGCGGCCTCGTCGCTGTCAAACAGGGCCGCCGCCCGGCCAAAGGACCGGCCCGACTCGGCATTGTAGACGGCGGCGGGTGTAAGCGATTCGGAATTAGACAACGGAGCGGTAGCGTCCGCACTCATAAACAGGCTTCCATTCCAGACGGCTAGGCGCCAGGGCGCCGGCATAGGGTCACGGTAGCTGGGCCTATGATAGCAGCGCCCGGCGCGGGCTGTCAAGGATGGGTACGCGGCAGGGCGGCGCGGCCCAGGGCGCCCGCATAGAGGGCCAGCAAGCGATCGATCTGGGTTTCCAGGGCGTAGTCCCGTTCGACGGCGATGCGGGCCGCAGCGCCCCGCTGGACGCGCCCGGTCGGGTAGGTGGCGGCCACGATGGCCTGCCCCAGGGCCCTGGCATCGTCGGGCGGCACGGACCAGCCGTTCGTGGGGATGGCCGCGGCCAGGTCGGCCAGCGCGCCGACAGGGGGGCCGATCCAGGGCAGGCCGCAGGCCGCCGCTTCAAGCACGGCCATGCACTGCGCTTCATGGCGCGAGGTCAGCACGAAGGCATCGTGGGCGCGGTAGAGCGCGGGCAGCGCGGCGTGGTCCTGGTTGCCGCCAAAGGTGACGATGTCGCCCAGTCCCAGCCGGGCCGCCTGGGCGCGCAGGGGTCTGTCCAGCGGTCCCTGGCCGAGCACCGTCAGTGCAACGGGCCGCCCCGGCGCCAGGGTGCGCGCCGCCGCCAGCCCGTCAAGCAGCAGCGCCTGGTGCTTGACCGGCAGGAGCGACGCCGCGTGCACCAGGCGCAGCGTGTCATTAGCCGCCCGCACGGGCGCGGGAGCGGGGGCGAACATGGTCGTATCGACGCCCAGCGCCCAATCGACCGCCTTCCCGGCATGGGTGGGATAGCGCCGATGCAACAGCGCGCGCTGCGATGCCGACGGCACGGTGATGCCGGTGGCGAGGCGCAGGCTGCCCGCGACCAGCAGGCGGGCCAGGCCGGGCGCCTGGTTGCCGTAGCCGGTGGGAGGGTCGTGCACCAGTTCGCCGCCCGCGAGGTGGACCAGCGCCGGGATGCCCAACATGCGCCCGGCCACCGCCGTCAGGTAGCCCGATTCGGTGGCCCAGAAGCCGTGCAGCAGGGCGAAGGGCGCCCGGCGGTGTTCCCGGCGCAGGGCGGCCAGGAAGGTGGTCCAGAGCAGGCCCAGACTGGCCCCCCACACCCGCCGCCCGCCCAGCGGCGCTCCGCCGAAAGCGTGAACGGTCGCCCCGCGCAGGCGGTAGGTCGCCTGCCGGTGGGGATAGCGCAGGGCATAAATGTGCAGTTCGATGCCGGGCCGGGCGGCCAGGCCGCGCGCCAGGTTGGTCAGCGCGGGGATGCACCAATCCGCGGCATCGGCGGCAAAGCCGGGCACTACCAGGGCGATCTTCAGCGGGGCGGGCATACGCGTACTCATGGGATGGCAAACAGATAAAGATCGGCGAACGGATAGGGCCGGTGATCCACCTGCCGGTAGCGCGTCTGTAGGGTATGCAGGAAGCTGCCGCCCCCGTCGAGTTCGGGGCGATAGACCAGCCAGGCGCGCGGGTGGTCGGGCAGCGCCGCCGTGGTCACGGCCAGAGAATCGGCATTCCAGCGAGCCGGATCATAGGGCAGATAGACCGCGCGCAGGTCGAAGTCGCTCGGCATCCCACGCAGCGGCCCGGCATAGTACTGCTGCACCGTCGGCATGAGCGCGGGCGGTGTGACCAGCACGAGATCCGTGGGCCGGGCATCCTGGCGCAACACGGCGGCCAGTTCCCGCGCGCCGTCGGCCCCGTGCGGCGGATCGCGATAATAGAGCGCCAACCCCCACACCTGCGCCACCATCCACCCCGCCAGGAGCGCAGTGCTGAGTGCTGAGTGCTGAGTGCTGAGTCTGGAGACGAGAGACGGGTACGGAGGGCTGGGCCTGGGGACAACGGCGGACGGTGGCGGCGAGTGGAGAGTACTGACAGCTAAGTGCTGAGTGCTGACGGCGGACGGCGGTTCGCGCAGAGGTAGCACAGGCATACGGCTGAGGACTGACCACCGACCACCGACCACTGACCACTCGCCACTCGCCGCCAGCACCACGAACAGCGCGGGCAGCAGGAAGAGCATAAAATGGGGGACGAAGAGCCAGCGACCAGTCAGAGCCGAGAGGAGCGCGGGCGCCAGGAAGAGGACGCCACTCAGCAGGAGGAGCAGGCGGAGTCCATGGCGCGGGGCAGACCGCCCGGCCAGCCACCCGCCGAGCAGCAGCGCAGCGCCCGCCAGCAGGCCCAACACCTGGAGCGCCCGCGGCCCATGCAACATGGCTGCCGTGCCGCTGGTGTACTGGATCAGCGCATCACGCACATCGGCCAGGCCGGCGCGGTGTTGCAGGGTGGCGCGGGGCACGGCGCTGTGCTGCCAGTGGATGGCGAGCGCGCCCAGCCAGGGCAGCCAGGCCGCGCCGATGAGGGCGTGCCCGGTGAGCCAGGCCCGCCGCGTCACCTGCCGCGGCCCGGCGCCCGGCAGCAGCGCCGCCAGCGCAAACCCGGCCAGGACGGCCGCAACGACGTAGTGGCTGTAGATGGCAACGATGCCCAGGGCCAGATAGCGGCGTGCGCCCTGCCCGGTGCGCCACCAATGCCACCCGGCGGCCAGGGCAAGCGTCGTCGTCAGCGCGGCGAGGGCATACAGCGCGGCCTCCTGGCCGAGTTCCACGGCGTAGGGCGAGAAGGCGAGCAGCGCGACGCCGAGCAATCCCGCGCCCGGCCCCGCTAATTCCCGGCCCAGCCAGTAGGTGGCGGGCAGCGTGGCCGTGCTCAGGCCCACGGACAGGGCGCGCACCGCCCCGTCGCCGTGCCCGAACAGCGCGACCCAGGGGCGCAACAGCAGCACATAGAGCGGGTCCGAAGGCGGGTTCGACAGCACGGCGTCGAGCATGGCGCCCACGCCGGGCAATTGCACCAGCGCGATATGGTAGCTCTCGTCGAACCAGATGCCGTAGCTGGTCAGCCCGTAGAGCCGGATCGCCAGCCCCACCAGCACAATCGCCGCCAGTGCCCCGCCTGCCCGGCTCATCCCGCGGCCTCCACGCGGGGCGTGAGGGCATAGATGTACAGCATCTCCATCCAGAGGTCGCGGCGGGCGACCTCGGCGATGCGCCAACCGGGAGCGGTGAGCCGGGCCAGGATCGCGGGCACATCGGCGGCGTCGCCCAGCACAACCAGGATGCGCCCGCCCGGCGCGAGGAGCGCGCCCGCCTCTGCCGCGAAGCGGTCCAGCCACTCGTACTGCGGGCCGCCCAGGAAAGCGGCGTCGGCCAGGGTCTGCGGGGTACCTCGAAAGTAGGGTGGATTGCAGACGATCAGGTCGAACCGCTCGCCCGCGACCGGCGCGAACAGGTCACCCGCGCGTACAGCTACGCGGCCCTGTAGCCCGTAATGGCGGGCGTTGCCCGCGGCGCAGGCCACGGCGGCGGGATTGATGTCCACCGCGACCACCTGCCCGGCCCCCGCCCGCGCCGCGGCGATGGCGGCCACGCCGCTGCCCGTGCCCATATCGAGTACGCGTCCGCGTGGCGACACCACACCGGGCCGCGCCAGGTAGCCGGCCAGAAAGCCGCTGGTGAAGTGCATACCCGGATTGAACACCGCCCGATCCACGTACAGGCGCAGCCCGGCCACCCGCGCCCAGCGCGGCGGCTCGCTATCGGGCCGGAAGCGCCGGTAGCGCCAGGCCAACCCGCGCTTCAGCACACGCCCCGCCGCACGTTTCCACCAGGGCCGCCCAGGCAGCGCCGCGATCACTCTGTTCTGCATACGCGCGATGATACGGCACGGGCCGCTTGCGGTCAAGTGAGACGAGTGGTCAGTGGGCAGTGGGCAGTAACGGATGAAACTGTCATTCTGAGCGCAGCGAAGAATCTCCGTCTCGTACCCCAACAGCCGAGACTCTTCGCTGCGCTCAGAGTGACAAGCTTATCCGTCACTGATGACCACTCGCCCCGGTTGACACGCGCGGCGGCGTCCCGTAAACTCGCGGCTATGCGAGTGGCGATGTTGATGGCCGCGGCAGGGAGCCGGGTGGGCGGGCTGGAGACGATTGCGCGCGAGTTCGCGGCGGCGCTGGCGGCGCGCGGGCACACGGTGACGCTGGTGACGGGGGCGGGGCCAGGAGCGCGGTTGCATCCCGATCTGCGAGACGGGCGAGCGCCGTACCGGGTATGCACCGTGCCGATGCTGGGGCAGGGATTGTGGCCCGCGCGACTGCTGGCGCGGCAGCGCGGCGTCCATCCGTCCATTGTCGAGGCGCGCACCTTCTGGGCCGTAGTCCGGCGGCATCCCGCGGTATGGCGCGAGTTGCAGAGCAGCCAGGTCATCTCGGCGTTCTTTGAAGTCGAGGCGGTGGCCGCGTCGCGCGAACTGGCCGTGCCGGTCGTCTACTACTATCCGGGGGCCATCGACGCCCGGCGGCTGGCGCGGGGCCGCTTCGCGCGCCTGGTGGCGATCAGCCGGCTGGTCGCCGATCACTACGTGGGGATACAGGCCACGCTGGACCTGCCGCCGATCAGCGGCGTGGTGCTGCCCGGCATCCGCGCCGAGTGGGTCGCCGCCGGCCCGGCGCCGGGCGTGACCGCCGACCCGCCGGAGGCAATCTTCACCGGGCGCCTCGATTGGCCGGGGCCGAAGCGCGCCGAAAAGCTGGTGGCGTGGTGGCCGCACGTGCTGGCGGCGGTGCCGGGCGCCTGTCTCACTCTCGTCGGGGACGGCACGCAGCGAGCGGCGTTGCAGCAAGCGGTGGCCGCAACCGGGCTAGCGGGCGTAGTGGACTTGCCCGGCGCGCTACCCCATGACGCGTTGCCGGATCGTCTGCGCGCGGCAAGCCTCTACGTCTTTCCTTCGCAGTCGGAGACCTTCGGCATCGCGCCGCTGGAGGCGCTGGCGGCGGGGCTGCCCGTACTGGCCTCCGACATCCCCGCGCTGCGCGAGAGCCTGGGCGACGCCGCCTGGCGCCTGCCGGTGGACGACGATGCCGCCTGGATCGCCGCGCTGATCCGGCTGCTGCGCGACCCGGCGCTGCGCTTGCAGTGGGCGGCGCGCGGCCCGGCGCACGCCCGCGGGTTCACCTGGGCCGCGCAGGCCGCCGCTTACGAGACCCATTTGCTCGCCGCCGCCGGGTTGGAGTCCGGCGACTCGGCGGCGCGGACGGCGCGGCGCAACGCCCACCAGGTGTAGGCCGCCCCGGCTACCCGGCTGCCCAGCCGCGCGGCGGCGGCGCCGAACCCGCCAGAACCGGGGATGAGCAGCCACCCCACCCCGCCCAGCACCGCCACGCGCAGCCAATCGGATGCCGCCAGCACACGGGGCCGGTTGAGCGGGAATGCGACCAGGAAGAGCGAACTGGTAACGAGGTCAAACAGGACGACGGCGAGGAGCGCGAGGAACAGACCGCCCGCTCCCGTGTAGCGCGCGCCGTAGAGCAGAACGATCAATGGCTGGGCCAGGAACGCCGCCCCGCCGAGGCCCACAGCCAGGATGAGCGCCCCGCGCAGCACCTGGCGCGTGTAGCCGCGCACGGCGGTTGCGCCGGCCAACCGGCTGGCGCGGGGCATCAGCACGGTGATCAAGCTCTGGTTCAGGGTGTCCAGCCGCATGGCCAGGGTCAGGGCCACTGAGTAGACGCCGACCACACCGGGACTTGCCAGCCGCCCCAGCAGGATCACGTCGCCCTGCCCGGCCAGGATCGAGCCGAAAGTCGAGACCACCATCCACTTGCTGAAGCCGATCAGCTCGCGGGCCACGCTCGCGCCCGGCAAGTCCGCTACGCGCGGCAGGCGCCAGGGCAGCCAGGCGGCGGGCAGCAGCAACCAGGCCGGCAGCGTGCTCACCACAGGCAGCACGACGTTCCAGGCGATGAGCGTGCCCAGGTCGAGCCGGCCCAGCCATAACAATGCGAGGATACCGGCCAGGGTAATCGCCGCGTTCAGCACCCCGGCCACGCCCGTCCGCCCGAAGCGCGCCAGGCCCACCAGCACCGTACCGGGATAGCTGCTGATGCCCAGGCTGATCAACGTGGCAAACGCCAGTTGCAAATAGGGCGTGAGCGCCGGGTAGCCGAGTACGTCGCGCGCCAGGGGTGCGGCCAGTAGGATGGTGACCCCGGCCACTATGGTGCCGCCCGCAAGCCGCAGCAGCAGGTAGGTCCGCGCCACGGCGAGCGCCCGCGCCGGGTTCGTCACGCTGTACTGGGCGATGAACTTGATCGCGGTATAGGTCAGCCCGGCATCGGCCAGCGTGCCGCAAATGGTCACCGTCGCCATCACCAGGCCAAAGCGCCCGAAGTCGTCCGGCCCCAGCACGCGTGCCGAGAGGACGTTACCCGCCAGCGCAATTAGCATCTGCACCCAGCGCCCGCCGAGCGTGATGAGCAGATCGCGCACCACCTGACGGCGCGCGAGAACACGGAGAGCCGGGAAGCGCGGCATCAGCGATCAGGTCTCCCGCTGGGGGTACAGGGATCGCCCCGGCGCCCAGGCGCGCAGAGCGGCCTGGAGGGTCCGCCGGTTCCACAACCCCAACCCCAACGTGGCGCGAACGTGGCGACGCGCAGCGGCCCGCTCGCCGGACTCTAGATAGAACCGGGCCAGCTTCAGGTGGACATTGGCGAGCCCGCGCCGTCCCCGCGCCCGTGTCGCCGCCGGCAGGTCGGGATGAGCCGCCAGGAAGTCGCCGACGATGTGGATGTAGTCGCTTAGCGGCAATTCCCGCGCGGCGCGCGAAGTCCGCCCGGCATGCTCGCGCAGCAGCACCAGCACCTCCGGGATGTAACTGGCCGGGTAGCGCGCGGCCAGGCGGATCGTCAGTTCGTGGTCCTCGTTCATGCGCAGGTCCGCAAAGCCACCCACGGCCTCGAAGGCCGCCCGCCGCACCAGCAGAGTGCTTGACACGATACGTGGCTCCTCCAGGATGTCGCCCAGGATGGCGCCGTTATAGTCCGTAGCGGGATCGAGGCAGGGTCCCTCGATCAAGCCCTGCTCGTCAAAGCGCTGGAGGTTACAGAAGGCGAATCCCGCCGCGGGCGCGGCCGCTAACGCCGCAAGCTGGCGCGCCAGGCGCGCGGGCCGCCACAGGTCGTCCGAGTCGAGGAAGGCCACCAGCGGCGCGCTGGTGGCCGCGAACCCCTGGTTGCGGGCGAGGCTGCGCCGATTCTGATGCGGACCGGGGAAGAACCGGATCGGCGCGCCCTGGGCCGCGAACTCGGCGACCACCCGCGCCGTCTCGTCCGTCGAGCCGTCGTCGACGACGACGATCTCCTGGACGGGCACGGTCTGGACCAGCACACTCTCCAGCGCGGCCTGCAACAACGCGGCGCGATTATAGGTGGGGATGACCACCCCGACCGGTTCGCCTACCATATCCTCTCCCTTACGCCGCCTGCCGCGCCCGCGTCGCGCGAACGGTCCGCGCCATAGGCACGTCAATCTAGTCCAGTATAGCCAGCGCACCCCGGCGGCACAAGGGGGGCCAATCGGGAGCCAATCGCCCGATTCCGGCCGGTTGTATACCCTTTGTGCCATGTGTAGTTGCAGTTAAACACGAATTAGGCTACAATCATCTCAGTCATGGAGAATACGTATCATGTCTCAGCTTGAAGCGGCCATACCGGAAACCTCGCCCCTGCCCGAAGCCTCGCCCCATGAACCCCACGAGCGCGTGCTCGTCGGGGAGCCGCCGACCCATCCGGCGACCGGCTTCGAGATCCTGACCGAAATCGCCTGTACCATTAACTCGGTGCTCGATCTCGACAAGCTCTACTGGGTGATCTACGAACAGTGCTCGCGGGTGCTGGAAACCGAGAACTTCTGGATCGGGCGCTACACCGACGGCGATACCGTCCAGGCCGTGCTCTGGTTCTACCAGGGCGAACAGATCGTGCCGCACGGC
>JAICKM010000600.1 GCA_025927935.1 Chloroflexia bacterium
CTTTCGTAGCCGCCACCGGGTGCGGGGTATGGGTGGACGCGACCGGGCGGGGCGTGTCCGAGGGCGGCGGCAGCGCCGTATCGGTGGCCGGGGGCGGCACGGGCGTCTCGGTCACGGGCGGCGCAGCGGAGGTGGCCGTGGCCGGCACGGGCGGCAAGGTGTCCGTGGGCACCACCACATCGGAGGTGGCCGTGGCCGGGAGCGGCGGCAACGTCACCGTCGGCAGCACGGGCGCCGGAGTCGCCCGCGCCTGGTCGCCCACGGTGGGCGCCGCCGGGGCCGCCTGGCCCCCGATGGCATCAGACGCGGCGACGGGCGTGGGCGCCGGCACGTCGCCGCCACATGCGGTCAGCCCCAGCAGCAGTCCCGCGCCCAGCAGCCAACAGCGCAAACGGAACGGTCCGCCGGGGCGGGCCGCAACAGGGTTGGTGTTCATGCCCTATTATACCATCCCGCTTGCGGAAGCGCGTCCCCGGTTGGGCGCGCGGTAACGATCACTAATTGTCACTCTGAGCGCAGCGAAGAGTCTCGTCTTTTGGCCTACAAGACGGAGATTCTGAGCGTAGCGAAGAATGACAGATGTGGGAACGATCACTAATTGTCACTCTGAGCGCAGCGAAGAGTCTCGTATGCGGTAACCGTGACAAGTACGATCCGGCGGGCTATTCAGCTTTTGTAGAAGGCATACACACAGTGCGGATCGCCCACCGCGACGCACGCGACTTCGGCCACGCGCACCCGGCGGCCCAATATCTGGCGGGCCATCTGGCCCATGAGCGCCGTGCCGCTGGTGCACAACGGCGCCCGCGCCCCGCGGATCTCGCTGCACACCGGGCAGTAGTCCATCGTCATCAGCCAGGCTTGTGGCGTTTCGTGCAAGGTGGCGTGGCCCCACCCCTGGGCCTGCACTCGCGTGAACACCGGCAGGAACTCGGCGAGGCTGGCCGGCTGTGGCGCCCTGGCGAGTGCCTGGCGCCACTCTGTCCCGGCCTCGGCCGCCAACAGTTGCTCGGCCATGGCGTTGCCGTAATTCGTGAAGAATAGCCGGGTGAGGTCCTCGCCGAGCATGCGATATACGGCGCTAAACAGGCGGCTGAGGTCGGCGGGCCGTGCGACGGGCGCCCAGGTGGCAGGCGGCGGCGTGGTCAGCCAGTGTTGCCAGCCCGCCGCGGTCAGGAGCGCGCGGTACTGCGGCCCGCTGACCCTGGCGACCGCGTCCAGCACGGAGCAAATCGTGTTGCCGGGAATCGAATAGCTATCCATGATCCATCCTTGCCGGGCCGGTTCCGATCTCACAGGTGAGGGCGAACGCAGCATACATTGGGCAACATAAGCAGGTCAGCACATAAGCGGATCGTCCGCGTATGCCGTCAGTAGCAGAGAAACCACGGGGTAGCGCGTCGTTGCGCTGCCCCGCGGTGGCTTTTACGGACGCCACATTCATCATAGCGCCCGCATCCGCCCGGCAGAATGGCCCACCGGCCCTGATCCGAGCAGCCGAAGGTCCCCGGATCGGCGCGGCGCGCGTGCCTGCGTGCCGCGCCGGGCGGCGCGGGCGCGGTCAATGGTCTACTGCATTTCGCCCAGATCCGCTATACTGGTGTGTTGTGTTGCGGTGCGGCCCCGGTCGAACCATGTCGCATTGGTTGACACCGGCCCTATAATAAAGCGAACAGGGCATCCGCTCTGCGCGGACCGGCCCCACGCCACGATACTATAGGTGATAGTATCGAGAGACAGTGTTATAGAAGACGGAGGATTACGCAGTTCATGACAGAGTCGAAACCTACGGTATTGGTCACCGGCGGCGCCGGGTTCCTCGGTATCAATTTGATTCGCTATCTGGATGCGCGGGGCTATGCCCTGGTGTCGCTGGATATTGCCGACTTCGATTATCCCGATATGCGGGATAAGATCAAGGTGGTCAAGGGCGATATTCGCGATGCGGCGACCGTCGGGCGGGCGCTGGAGGGGGTGGACTTTGTTGTCCACACCGCAGCGGCACTGCCTCTCTATTCCAAGGAAGACATCTACACCACCGACGTGGTCGGCACGCGCACCGTGATGGACGAATCGCTGCGCCACGGGGTAAAGCGCGCGGTGATGATCTCCTCGACGGCGGTCTACGGCATTCCCGACCACCACCCGCTCTTTGAGAACGACCGGCTGGAAGGCGTCGGCCCCTACGGCCAGGCAAAGATCCAGGCCGAGATGGTCTGCCTGGAATACCGGGCCAAGGGCCTGGTCGTGCCGATTATCCGGCCCAAGTCGTTCATCGGCCCAGAGCGGCTGGGCGTGTTCGCCTTGCTCTATGACTGGGCGCTGACCGGCCACGGCTTCCCGATGATCGGCAGCGGGCGCAACCGCTACCAGTTGCTCGACGTGGAAGACCTCTGCCAGGCGATCTACCTCTGCCTGACCCTGCCCGCCGAGGTCGCCAACGACACATTTAATGTGGGCGCCAAGCGCTTCGCCACCATGCGCAGCGACTACCAGGCCGTGCTGGACGCGGCGGGCTACCACAAGAAGATCGTGGCCCTGCCGGCGGCGCCCGCTATCTGGACGCTGCGCTTCCTGGAGGCGCTACACCTCTCGCCGCTCTATAAGTGGGTCTACGAAACGGCCTCGAAAGATTCGTTTGTCTCCATCGAAAAGGCCGAGCGCGTGCTGGGCTGGCAGCCGAAGTACTCGAACAAGGACGCGCTGCTGCGTAACTTCGAGTGGTACAAGGCGCACCTGGACCAGTTCGCCAACCAGTCGGGCGTCTCGCACCGTGTGCCCTGGAAGCAGGGCATCCTGAGCCTGGGCAAGCGCTTCTTCTAGCGCCCCCAGGCCACCCGGCCCCCGCGCCGCCGCGCCCGCGGTAACCGCGGCGCGGGGTGGCGGGCGGTCTTTCGTTAGCCCGCCATCTTGCTGAGCCGTTGTATGGCGCCCCCGACGACCTTTTGATCTGGCCCCCCTCGTCCCACCCTGTCGCCGCGCTGTTGGATTAGCGGGCCGCCTGCGAACCGGGATCGCGCAGGTGGCCGGCCCCGGCTTGAGGAGCAATCGAGGCCTGAGCGAAGCAGACAGGGCGCCTGCCGGCACGGCACCCGGCCCAGCGGCGCAAGGCCGCTGGGTGCTGTTCGGGACAATCCTGGCGTCGAGCATGGCCTACATCGACGGCTCGGCGCTGAACGTGGCCCTGCCCTCCGTCCAGGCGGGACTGCACGCCACCGGCCCGCAACTGCTGTGGGTCGTCAACAGCTACCTCTTGATGCTGGCCGCGCTCATCCTGATCGGCGGGTCGCTGGGCGATAAGCGCGGGCGCAAGCGCGTGTTCATGGCCGGGATCGCGCTGTTCCTGCTGGCCTCGCTGGTCTGCGGGCTGGCGCCCACCGTCGAGTTCCTGATCGCCGCCCGGCTTGGGCAGGGCATCGGCGGCGCGTTGATGATCCCCGGCAGCCTGGCGATCATCAGCTCCTACTTTGATCCCGACCGGCTGGGCGGCGCCATCGGCACCTGGGCCGCGGCGGGTACCATCGTGACGATTGGCGGCCCCGTGCTGGGCGGCGTGCTGGCGAACGCCGGGCTGTGGCGGGGCGTCTTCCTCATTAACCTGCCGCTGGGCCTGATCGCGCTGCTGGTGCTGTTTTATAAGGTGCCGGAGAGCCGCGATACCACGGCTTCCGGCGCCATCGACTACCCCGGCACCGTCCTGGTGACACTCGGCCTGGCCGGGCTGACCTACGGCTTCATCGCCGCGCCCGACCAGGGCCTGACCGCCCCGGCCACGCTGATCGCGTTGCTGGGCGGCGCTGCCGCGTTAGCCGCGTTCGTGGCGGTCGAGGTGCGCAGCCCCCATCCCATGGTTCCACTATGCTTGTTCCGCTCGCACACCTTCAGCGGCACCAATCTGCTGACCCTGTTCCTCTATGGGGCGTTGAGCATCGGCACGTTCCTGCTCTCGTTGAACCTCGTGCAGGTGCAAGGCTATAGCCAGGCACAGGCCGGATTTGTCTTCCTGCCCTTCAGTTTGCTGCTGGCCGGCTTTTCCCGCTGGGCGGGGCGGTTGGCCGACCACTATGGGCCGCGGCTGCCGCTGATTATCGGCCCCGCGCTGGCCGGGCTGGGCTTTCTGCTGCTGGGCCTGGTCGGACTGAGCGCCGGCCCGGAGGCGTATTGGATCACTTTCTTCCCCGGCATCGTCGTGCTGGGCCTGGGCATGGCCGTCACCGTGGCGCCGCTCACCACCGCGGTCATGGGCGCGGTCGCCACGCACTATGCGGGTACCGCCTCGGGTATCAACAACGCCGTGTCGCGCACAGCCGGGGTGCTGGCGCTCGCCATCGTCGGCGCAGTGGCGCTGGCCGTCTTCGCGGGCGCGCTCGACACCCGCACCGCCGCCCTGCCCCTCGCCCCGACGGTGCGCGCGGCGCTCCAGGCACAGACCGCCCAACTGGGCGCGGCGCGCGTGCCGCCCGGCGTGGCCCCGGCTCAGGCGGCGGCGGTCGCCACGGCGATCAA
>JAICKM010000245.1 GCA_025927935.1 Chloroflexia bacterium
CGGCTTCTTCCTGCAATTCGGCTACCCTGGCGAAGTGCGCGCCGACATCGAGAAGACGCTCCAGATGGTCCGCGATTGCAAGCCCGACGACATCGGCATCTCGGTCTCCTACCCGCTGCCCGGCACGCGCTTCTACGACCGGGTGCAGGCCCAACTGGGGGCCAAGCGCAACTGGGTAAACAGCCAGGACCTCGACATGATGTTCCAGGGCGCGTATGTGCCGGAGTTCTACCGCACGCTCTACAGCGTCGTCCACCACGAGTTCCGCATGCGCAAGGCACAGGATCGCGCCGTTCCGGCGCTGCGGCGGCCCTGGACGCTGCGCCCGACCCACGCCCGCGCCCTGGCGGCCATTCCCCGCCACTGGGTGGGCCTGCAAGTGCGCCGCGCCGAACTGAACCGCCTGGAGCGCGTCAAGCGCCCGGACGACCCGGTGATCCCCCTGATGCCGGTTTCCGGCTAGCCGGGGACACTCCAGATAAGACGGGGGCCGGTTTGCAACCGGCCCGCCCCATATGCCGTGCCTATTCTCCGGCGGCCCGCAACGGCGTCGTGCCGCCCAGCCGGATCTGCTGGCGCAACGTATCCAGCACGCGCCGCTCGCCGGTGGCCGGGTCGTCGTAGTACCAGGCTTCCCAGCCGTTGCACGAGGGCAAGCCCGCCAGAGCGCGGCCCACCGCATGGATCGACCCCTGCGCCGTGCCGCTGCGCACCGTCCCGTCGGCCAGCACAGTCGCCTGCGGGCCGGTCTTGCCCAGGTAGAGCGTCTGACCGGGCTGCAACAGGCCCTGCTCCAGCAGGTTGCCGAAGGGCACGCGCGGGGCGCGGCGGCGATTGGTGTCGCTGTACAGCGCCTCCGACAGCAACGCGGGCTGCACGGCGGCGATGCGCTCGCGGGCCAGGTCGGCATAGCCCGGATCGCGCTCGATGCCGATCCAATGCCGGTGCAGAGTGCGCGCGACCGCCCCTGTCGTGCCCGTGCCGAAAAATGGGTCCAGCACTACTTCGCCGGGATTGCTAGTCGCCAGGATCACGCGATAGAGCAACGCCTCCGGCTTCTGCGTGGGGTGGGCCTTGTGACCATCCACCTTCAAGCGCTCGGCCCCCGTGCAGAGCGGGATCTCCCAATCGCTGCGCATCTGCTTCTCGTCGTTCAGGTTCTTCATCGCGTGATAGTTGAAGGTATAGCGCTTCTGCGTGCGCGACTTCTTGGCCCACAGCAGCGTCTCATGCGCGTTGGTGAAGCGCACGCCGCGAAATTGGGGTAGAGGATTTGAGTTATGTACGACTAAACCGCCTTCTACCAGAAATAAGCCCCCTTCAACCACAAGATCGTACCAATCTGCGGAGTATTCCTCGTTGAGCCGCACGCCGGCCCGTACCGGGTGAAATTCGATCCCCCCGGCGGTGAAGCATTTTCGTTTGTAAACCTTAAGCGTATACACCTGATACCAACGGTCAGTTACTTTGAGATGGGTGCGCAACTGCCCAAGAGTTGCGTAATAGCCAACGGAGTGAGCCAGTAATTGCAGATCTTTAACAAGCTGCGGGCTGGCGATTCCCACGGTGTAGCGGTCGTTATCGGCTTCGTAATGCCCGTCACCCGCTAGAAAGCCCGCAAGCAACCCCTGACGGAAACCGGCGGGGGCATTCAATATGCGATCGATGACCAGACTCTTTGTGCGTGCGCCGTCGCCCTCCACGAAATGGCGAATAATTGCGCGCACGATTCTGCTGCCGAAATAAACGGCCCTTGCATTCTTATTCTGACGGAACTCATGGCAAGACACGTCAACGCCGTATGGTTTAAGCAGCGCCGCGATCCGCTCGACAAAGTCGGTCTCGTTGATGTGGAAGCTGAAACGAACCTGGGTCTGCTTCGCCATATTTCCCTCGGCCAGGTACAGACCGATGAAAAAGCCCCAATCTTCCGTCAAGGGCAGCTTCGCCGGAAATGACTCGGTCGTCTTTGAGTAGTGGCTAATCAGTTGTTCGAGCGGGACACCCTCCGCTTGGGCAATGGAGACCGGCAACGTGTCCCGGTGATATAGATGCCACTGAAGATCCGGGTACGAATAGCGTCTTTCCAAATCCGTGCCCCATGTCCCATAGGGTGCGGTTTCTTTATAGCGGGAGTAACCGCCCTGCACATAGAGCGGTACATCGTTGGCAGCCATTAGTTGCACAATATCCAGTTCGGTGTAACTGCCGGGGAGATGCGGCGCTAGATCCACATGCAGAAGATACGTTTGTGCTGTTTCCTGGGCTAAGGCGTGTGCCGGCTTTTCCCAATACTTTGCGCCATAATTGTTCCGCCAGACAGGCAAGAGATGTTCCGGTGAGGTAGTCAGGTGCGCCATATAACCCGCACGAACGTGGACCTTGGGCTTGAGATCGTGCGAGTGGGCTACCGCGATCAAGTTCTTCCAGCCGTGCGGCCCCAGGATCTCAAGTCGTTCGCTTGGCCCGGTGGCTAATTCGGCCAGAGTCCGCTGCCGTATCCAACCCTGCGCGTCGCGGACCAGAACACGAGTCTCACCCGCTAAACATTTGATCCAGGCTACATCATTTAGCAGCCAGTAGCCCAGGTCCATCATGATCTTGCCCACGCGATAGATGTTGTGGTAGCTGCCGATCACCCAGAGGGCGCCGGTGTCTTTCAGCACCCGCCGGCAGGCCAGCAGCCAGGCTTCAGTGAATCGGTCATAGGCGGCGAAGTCCTCGAACTGGTCCCAGGCGGCGTCCACGCCGTCTACGCGGGTCATGTTGGGGCGCCAGAGTTCCTGCTGCAATTGGAGATTATACGGGGGGTCGGCGAAAATCAGGTCCACGCTCTTGGCGGGCAGCGTGGCGAGCACCTCGCGACTGTCGCCGATCAGTACCTGGTCGAGTGGTAAGTCCAAGCGCATCCTCTCCCACCGGATCGCCGCACGGGCGCACACCCGCCTGTCACTCGATCCGCTCAGTTATGTCATGCTGATTATAGCACAGGCGGGAGTCGCTAGTCGATACCCACGGGGATGCAAAAAGGCGGCAGCGATACGCTGCCGCCTGCTGGGTTGTGGGCCGGAGCAATTAAGGCGAAGGCGTATCCACGTTCGCATAGGTGGGGTGTGGCAGGAAGCCCAGCACCTCGCGCGGCCAGTAGGAGATCCAGGCTTTGCCGACGATGCTGCCCATATCGACGAAGCCCCAGGCGTGCGAGTCGCTGCTGTTGCGCCGGTTGTCGCCCAACACGAACAGGTGTCCCGGCGGCACCACGCCCGACTCGCCCGTCTCCGGCCAGTTATAATCCGGCTCGTCCTTGATGTACGGCTCGTCCAGCTTATGGCCGTTCACATACACGCCGTCATATGCCTTCACCTGCACCGTCTCGCCCGGCACGGCGATCACCCGCTTGATGTAATCCTGGTCTTCGCTCGGCACCGGGGGCCGGAAGACGACGATATCGCCCCGTTGCGGGCCGCCCAACAAAAACTGGTAATTTTCGGGTGCGTGCTGGCCGAACAGATCGGGTAGGAAATTGGTGTCGTAGCGGAAATACGAGGCGCGGTCGATCAGCAGATGCTCCTCGTTATGCAGGCTCGGCTCCATGCTTGCGCCGACGACTTTGCGGTTCTGCACCACGCTCTGCACCAGCAGGAAGATCAGCAAACTGAGCACCACCGCCTCAATCAGTTCGTGAGCGATGGACTTGCTACCGTAGCTAACTTCGCGCACGCTGATGTCGGCGCCCCCGGCCGGCAGCAGATAGCGCGGCTCTTCGCTCTCCGGCGCCCCCAGCGGAGGCGGCGCCATTACCACATGCGCTTTCGATTCGTCCCAATTCACAGGTATCGGATTCCTCCCCAGAACAGGTCGGCGCGCCGAGTGAGGTCGCGCGCCGCATGACCCGGCAATTATACCGGAAACGCGCCGGGCAGACCAAGCGCCAAGTTGCCTATGTGAGTCGCCCGTAAGACGGGCTACCTGGCCCACCAGTTGCACCGGACCAAAAGCAGAAGGTATGCCAGCCGGCGTGGGACATAATAAAACGCGGTAGCGCCTATGCGCTACCGCGTTGATTCTACGCCTCGCGGAGTTATGGCACGACCGGCGGTTGCGCCACGTTGGCATAAGTCGGATGGGGCAGGAAACCCAGCAGATCGCTCGGCCAATAAGACAGCCAGGCTTTACCCACCACCCGGTCGGTTTCCAGGAAGCCCCAGACGTGGGAGTCGCTGCTGTTGCGCCGGTTATCGCCCAACACGAACAGGTGCCCCGGCGGCACCACCTCCGCGCCGCCCGTCTCCGGCCAGTTATAATCCGGCGCGTCCTTGATGTACGGCTCATCCAGCTTATGGCCGTTCACATAGACCCCGTCATACGCCTTCACCTGGACCGCCTCGCCCGGCACGGCGATCACTCGCTTGATGTAGTCTTCCGTCTCGCCTTGCACCGGGGGCCGGAAGACGACGATGTCGCCGCGCAGCGGCCCGCCCAGTGGATAGGTCGACCCCAGATGGAAGTAGGACGCGCGGTCGATGAACAGGCGCTCCTGGTCGGCCAGCGTGGGGTCCATGCTGTGGCCGAGCACCTGGCGGTTCTGGACGACGCTCTGCACCAGCAGGAAGATCATCAGGCTCAGCACTACCGCCTCGATGATTTCGCGGGCGATAGACTTGCCACCATAATGCCGCTCGGCGATGGCGATATCGGCATCGGTGACGGGCAGGAGATAACGGGGGGACTCGGATGGGGCGGGCACAGCCGTGTCCGCGGGGCGCGCTTCGTGTGCTGACTGATCCAATTGGCAGACCTCGGCCCTTGCGGGCGAACGGGCCACGCGCGCACGTCACGGCGGGGCCGGTTGTTATATTGGTGGGCGCCGGGTTCTCGGCAAGACTCGACCCTGGTGAGTCGCGTGCTACCCATAGATTATACGCGCAAAAGGCCGAAAAGTTACACCTCCGCCCAAGGTTGACATGAACGCGCTCTATCGGCTAGGATAGGGGCAGACCGGCGCTTCCCCGCCGCGCGGCGGCCACGGGACCCGGCATAGGACGGAGCACGACCCTTATGCGTCTCTCTTTTGTAACGGGCCGGGCAGCCCGTTGGATTGCGTTCTTGCTGCTATGCCTGGCCGTGGCCGCCTGCGGCGAACCGCCGGTGCCGCCTGCCGGCGACATCATCACCAAGAGTGTCGCGGCCATGCGCGACATCACCAGCCTGCACTTCCTGCTCGACACCAATAAGCTGGAGACTTACCCCAAGAGCCTCTTCCTGGTCCACGCCGAGGGCGATGCGGCCAAGCCCGATAAACTGCGTGCCACGGCCAAGGCCCTGCTACTGGGCAGCGCCATCGAAGTGCAGGTCATCGGCCTCGGCACGGAGCAGTACATGACCGACCCGGCCAGCGGGCGCTGGCAACGCATGCCGCCGTCGTTCAATGTCCTGTCCGCGTTTGATCCCAGCAAAGGCATCGCCGACATCCTCGCCAACGCGAAGGACCCGCAGAACGACGGCACCGAAACCATTGGCGGCGTCGCCTGCTACCGCCTGAAGACCACGCTCAGCCCCGACGCCCTCAAGGCGCTCAGCACGGAAGTCAACGCGACTGCGCCGCTGCCCGCCCGGCTCTGGATCGGCACCGCCGACTCGCGCCTGGTGCAGGTCGAACTGTCCGGGCCGCTGATGAACGGTGAGCCGGGCAACATCGTGCGCACGGTCAAGTTCTCGCAGTTTAACGCGCCCGTCGATATCCAGAAACCCACCGTCGGATCCGCGCCGAGCCAACCGTGAGCAGGCCGCCCGCCGTCGCCGAGGCGCCACCCGCTGTTAGCCGGCGTCGCGGACCGGGGCCACGCGCCAGCCTGGCGATTGTCGCGGCGGGCGTGCTCCTGGCCGCGCTGGACCAGACGGTCGTCGTGACGGTGCTCTACAAGGTCCAGGAAGAGTACCAGATCGCGCCCATCCACCTCGACCAACTGGGCTGGATCGTCACGGCGTACCTGCTAGGCTACACCGTCACCCTGCCGTTGATGGGCCGCGTGGCCGATGTCTTTGGGCGGCGGCGGCTCTACCTGCTGAGCCTGGTGGTCTTTCTGATCGGCTCGGTGCTGGCCGCGCTCTCACAGACGCTGGAATGGCTGGTGGCCGCGCGGGTAGTGCAGGCCGTGGGCGGCGGGGCGCTCTTGCCGGTCAGCATGGCGATGGTGCGCGGCTGGTACGGCGAGGGCCGCCGCGCGTTCGCCCTGGGCCTGCTGGGGGCCGCGGCGGAAGGCGGCGGCGTGCTCGGCCCGCTGTGGGGCGCGGCGATCATCAGCGTGATCGATTGGCGCTGGATCTTCTGGCTGAACCTGCCTCTGGGTGTCGTCATCGGCGCGCTGGTCTGGTGGACCGCGCCGCATCCGCGCTATCCGGGCCGTATCGATTGGCTGGGCGCCGGGCTGCTGGGCGGGGCGCTGCTGGCGCTGACCCTGGGCCTCTCCAGTTCGTCATCCAACAGCGCCATCGCCGGTATCGGCGGCTTCGACGCAAGCGCCGAGTCGATCAGCCCCATCTGGCAGACGCCGGCCCTGCTCATCGGCGCGGTCGTACTGGCCGCCGCCTTCCTCTGGTGGGAGCGGCGCGCGCCGGTGCCGCTGTTGCCGCCGGGCCTTTTCCGCCGCGTGCCATTCACTCTGGCCCATGTGCTCAACGCCCTGGTCGGCGTGGCCCTGATCACGGCGATGGTCAACATCCCGCTGCTGGTCGCCAGCGTGCTCAACGGCGGGGCCGCCGAGGGCGGGCTGATGCTGCTGCGCCTGACCCTGCTCATTCCCGTGGGCGCGGTGATCGGCGGAGCGCTGGCCGAGCGCCTGAGCTACCGCGTGGTGGCCGCCGCCGGGATGCTCTGCGCGGCGGCGGGCTTCGGGCTGATGAGCGGCTGGCACACCGACACGCCCAATCTCCAGATGACGCTGGACCTGGCCCTGGCCGGACTGGGCTTCGGCCTGGTCATCGCCCCAATCACCACCACCACCCTGGCCTGGGTGGACGAGGAGCAGGCCGGGCTGGCCGCCGCGCTGGTCAACACGGCACGCATGGTCGGCATGATGGTCGGCCTGTCGGCCTTGAGCGCCTGGGGCCTGGAACTGTTCAAGAACCTGATGGCGAACCACCCCGCCCCGTTACCGGGCCTGGGCGAAACCGAAGCCGCCTACAACGCCCGCCTGGCCGAGTACCAGCAAATCCTGGCGAACGCCAGCCTACAAGTCTACACGCTCGGCTTCCTGGTCGCTGCCGTCGTCTGCGCCCTGGCGATCCTGCCCGCGCTCGGCCTGCGCCACCGGCACGGTGCGCGGCGAGGAGGGTCGCCTTCCCCCTTCCCGCGGCGGGATGGCGAGCAGGGGGGTTAGGTTGGGCAGAGGCTGGGAAGCAGGAGCTACTCCGGCGACCAGGGATACTCCATGCGCCGGGCCGTATCCCGCGCCACCGCTTCGCCACATAGGCGGCTGACGACGTAGAGCGCCATGTCGATGCCCGCCGAGACCCCCGCCGAGGTGACGACGTGGCCCTCATCCACGTAGCGCCGGTCGTCGCGCACGTCGATCCGCGGGTAGCCCTGGCGCAGCCGCTCGATGCTGCCCCAGTGGGTGGTGGCGGCATGGCCGTCGAGGATGCCGCGTTCGGCCAGCAGGAAGGCGCCCGTGCAAACCGACAGGGTCAGCGTGGTCTGGCAGTCCTGCGCGGCGATCCAATCGAGCAGCACCGGGTTGTGGACTTCGCGCCGCGTGCCCCATCCGCCCGGCACCACCAGCAGGTCGATGCGCGGGTGGTCGGCAATAGTGAAGTGTGGCTGGACAAGCAGGTTGCCCCGGCAATGGACGATCTCCGCCCGCTCGGCCACCGTGAACACCTGGAAAGGCGCACTGTCGCCAGCGGCCTGCCCGGCGGTGGAGAAGACCTCGAAGGGGCCGCAAAAGTCCAGCACTTCCACATCGTCGAAAATCAGAATCCCAACATTCAACGTCTGATCCGCCATGAGAATAGGTTCCTTTCACCACCGGCTGGCGTGGACCACCGGCCAATACCATGACTGATTGTCTGATGTGCGGGTTTAACCGGCTACGCCGCCCGGCCGCAAGAGCACTTTGAGCGCACCCGGGCGGGCCGCGTGTTCCAGGGCCGCGACTCCCTGGCTTAAGGGATATGTGGCTTCGATCAGCGGCGCCGTGTCGATCAACCCGCGACTCAGCAGGCGCAAGGCGGGCGCGAAGGGACCGCACCGCGAACCTACCAGGGTCCACTCGTTGACCACAAAGTCGGTGGGGTTCCAGGTAGCGTCGCCATGGAACGTACTCTTGAGCACCAGCGTACCACGAGGCCGGAGCAAGCGCAATGCCGTCTGCTGCCCGGCGGGGCGCCCGGTGCAATCAACCACGAGATCGGCGGGGGGCAGATCGGGAGCGGCAGCCGGTTCGCCCGGCGCAGCAGGAGGCAGCAACAGCGTGTCGAGGCCCCACCCCGCCGCCAGGACCAGCTTGTCCGCGTGGCGGCCCAGCACGGTGCAGGCGGCGCCACTCAGGCGCAGCACCTGGCCGATCAGCAGGCCCAGCTTGCCGTCACCCACTACATAGATGGTCATGTCGGGGCGCAGATGCACACCCTCGGCGATCTCCAGGGCGGCGGCCAGCGGCTCGGTGAAGACGGCCATGTCATCCGGCACATTATCCGGCACCATATGCAAGTTGGCGAGCGGCAGGGTCAAGTAATCGGCAAAGGCCCCATCGTGGTTGAGGATGCCCAGCACCCGGCGGCGCTCGCAATGGCTGCCGTGCCCGCGGCGGCACGTCGCGCACTCGCCACAGGCGATATTGATCTCGCCTACGACGCGCCGGCCTTCCCAGGTTCGATCGTAGGAACTCTCCTCGACCACACCGCAAAACTCGTGGCCCAGGACCCCCTGGAAGCCCTTATAG
>JAICKM010000150.1 GCA_025927935.1 Chloroflexia bacterium
GCGATCAGAACGAGTACCTGCCGTAGCGGGAGCACAGAGAGCCGGAGCGGGTGGAAACCGGCCTTAGCGCGGGCAGCGAATGGATCTGGGAGTCGCGCACCGAACGGGCTTCGGCCCCAGTAGACTGCGCCGGGTCGCTCCCCCGTTAGCGGGAGCCGGGTATCGACCTTGCAGAGAGGCAGGGTACTCGTCACGAGCGCGCGAACCGGGCCGGGGCATATCCCAGGCAGGGAGCGCGGAATTAGGGTGGCACCACGAGACGGCTTTTGGCCCTCGTCCCTTGGCTGGGACGGGGGTTTTTTATTGCGCGGGGAAAGGGGAAGCGCCATGATCCAGGCAGCACTCGTGAAGTTGATGGAGAAGCAATCGCTGACCAGGGAGGAGGCCGAGGCGGCCATGGGCGAGATCATGGAGGGCCAGGCCACGCCCGCCCTGATCGCGGGTTTCCTCGTGGCCCTGCGGCTCAAAGGCGAAACCGAGGAGGAGATGGCGGGCTTCGTCACCGTCATGCGCGCCCACGCCGTACCCGTCGAGGGGCCGGAGGGCGTCGTGCTGGTCGATACCTGCGGCACCGGCGGCGACGGGCGCCACACCTTCAACATCTCGACTGCCGCCGCTTGCGTGGCCGCAGGTGCCGGAGCCTACGTCGCCAAGCACGGCAACCGCGCCATGAGCGGGCGCTGCGGCAGCGCCGATGTGCTCGAAGCCCTGGGCGTCAATATCCAGTTAGGACCGCAGGACGTGGCCCGCACCCTGGCGGACACACACATGGGCTTCATGTTCGCGCCCAAGTACCACCCGGCCATGCGCCATGCCGGGCCGGTACGCGCCGAACTGCGCGTGCGCACCGTCTTCAACCTGCTCGGCCCGCTGACCAACCCGGCGGGCGCCCAGGCCCAGGTGCTCGGCGTGTCCGATCCCCGCGCCGCCCTGATTATCGCCCGCGCGCTGGCGAAACTGGGCACTCGCCACGCGCTGGTGGTCCACGGCGACGGCGGCCTGGACGAGATCGCGCTGAGCGGCCCGACCATTTGCTACGAGATCCGCGACGGCCAGGAGCCGCGCCGCTTCACCATCACGCCCGAAGAGTTCGGCCTCAAATCGGCGCCCATCGCCGCCATCAAGGGCGGCCCGCCGCAGGAGAGCGCCGAGCTGATTCAGCGCATCCTCGACGGCGAGCCGGGCGCCCCGCGCGACGTGGTGCTGCTGAACAGCGCCGCCGCGCTCTACGTGGGCGGGCAGGTCGCCAGCCTGGAGGAAGGCGTGGCCCTGGCTGCCGAGACCATCGACGGCCACGCCGCCGCCGCCGCGCTTGATCGGTTTATCGCCGGCAGCAACTATCGACCGGCGCCCGCGGACACGACCGCGCCGGTGCCCGCTTGAGGCCGCTATGAGCATCCTCGATACCATCGCCGCCCGCAAGCGCGAAGAGCTGGCCGAGCGCCGCGCCGCCGAACCCCTGCCCGCGCTGGAACGCCGGGCGCGCGGCGCCGATCCGCCGCGCGACTTCGCGGGCGCCATCACTCGCCCGCCGGGCAGCCCCACGCCGCGCGTCATCGCCGAGATCAAGCGCGCCAGCCCGTCGAAGGGCATGCTGCACCCCGACCTGGACCCGGCCCTGGTCGCCCAGGCGTATGCTGCGGGCGGCGGGGCGGCGCTCTCCGTGCTGACCGACCGCGACTTCTTCGGCGGCAGCTTCGCCGATCTCGCCGCCGCGCGGGCCGCCGTCGCCCTGCCCGTGCTGCGTAAAGACTTCTTGCTCGACGAGTACGGCGTGCTGGAAGCCCGCGCCAACGGCGCCGATGCCGTGCTGCTCATCGCCGCGCTGCTCGACGCGCCCGCTATGCGCCGCCTGCGCGAACTCGCCGACGCGTTAGGCATGGCCGCCCTGGTCGAAGTCCATGACGCCGCCGAAATGGCTGCCGCCGCCGAGTCGGGCGCCCGCATCGTCGGGGTCAACAACCGCGATCTGCGCACCTTCACTGTGGACCTGGGCCTGACCGAGCGCCTGGCGGCCCTGCGCCCGCCCGGCACGCTGCTGGTCGCCGAGAGCGGCATCCACACGCCCGCCGATGTGCGCCGCCTCGCCGCCTGTGGTGCCGATTGCCTGCTGGTCGGCGAGAGCCTGGTCACGGCGCCCGATCCCGGCGCCCGGTTGCGCGCGCTGCTCGGCGATCCCGTGGCCGGGGCCGTCGCGCCGGTGCAAGGAGGCCGCGTATGAGCGCTATGCCTCGCGTAGCAGTGAAGATCTGCGGCTTGCGCGAAGCCGCCCACGTTGCCGCCGCGGTCACGGCAGGAGCGGACATGATCGGCTTTGTCTTCGCGCCCAGCAAGCGCCGGGTCACGCCCGCCGAGGCCGCCACGTTGATCGCCGGCCTACGGGCGCAACCGGGCGCCGCGCCGCTCACGGTCGGCCTCTTCGTCAACACGCCGCCGGAGGAGATCGCCGCCACGGTGGCCGCTACCGGTGTCGATCTTGTGCAGCTTTGCGGCGACGAGCCACCCGACGCCCAGGCCCTTGTGACCATCGGCTGCCCGGTGATTCGTATCATCCGCGCCACGCCTGCCACGCTCGCCGAAGCGGAAGCCGCCATCGCCGCCTGGCAGGCCGCCGCCGCGGGCGCTGACGCGCTGGCCGGCCCGGTACGCGGCCCGTGGGGCCGCCGCCTGCTGATCGGCCTCGATGCCCCGCACGCGGGCGCCTATGGCGGCACCGGCATCGCCGCCGACTGGACCCTGGCCGCGACGCTGGCCGCCCGCCACCCGATCATGCTCGCGGGCGGCCTCACGCCGGAGAATGTCGCCGCCGCCGTCGCTCAGGTGCGGCCCTGGGCCGTCGATGTCAGCAGCGGCGTCGAAACGGCGGGCGTCAAAGACCCCGCCCGCATCGCGGCTTTCGCCGAACGAGCGACGAGTAGTCGGTGGTCGGTGGTCAGTAGTCAGTACGACGCCCGGTGAGTACCAGGGTGTCAATGTACCGGCGATTGTCCGCAACCCATTGCCAGCAGCTACTTGTCATACAACATCCATCTCAACTGACCACTGACCACTGAATGGAGGCACCTATGACCACCCTGGCTAATACCCCCGCAGAGGCCGTGCTGCCCGATGCCGGCGGCCACTATGGCGCGTTCGGCGGCAAGTATGTGCCCGAAACGCTCATGCCCGCCCTGCACGAACTCGAAACCGCCTACGCCGCGATCCAGGCCGACGCCGGGTTCGCCGCCGAACTGGCCGAGTTGCAGCGCGACTATGTGGGCCGGCCCACGCCGCTCTACCACGCCCGCCGCCTGACCGCCGAGGCGGGCGGCGCGCAGATTTACCTCAAGCGTGAAGACCTGGCCCACACCGGCGCGCACAAGATCAACAACGCGCTGGGCCAGGCCCTGCTCGCCAAGCGCATGGGCAAGCAGCGCATCATCGCCGAAACCGGCGCGGGCCAGCACGGCGTTGCCACTGCCACCGCGTGCGCCCTGCTCGGCCTCGATTGCATCGTCTATATGGGCGAGGTGGACATTGCTCGCCAGGCGCCCAACGTCTTCCGCATGAAGCTGCTCGGCGCCGAGGTGCGCCCGGTCACCAGCGGCAGCCGCACCCTGAAGGACGCCATCAACGAGGCCATCCGCGACTGGGTGACGAACGTGGAGAACACGTTCTATATCATCGGCTCGGTGGTCGGCCCGCACCCCTACCCGCGCATGGTCCGCGACTTCCAGGCCGTCATCGGCCAGGAGGCTCGCGCCCAGTCCCTGGCCCAGATCGGTCGCCTGCCCGACGCTGTAGTCGCCTGTGTGGGCGGCGGCAGCAACTCGATGGGCATCTTCTACCCCTTCATCAACGACCGTGAGGTGCGCTTGATCGGCGTCGAAGCGGGTGGGCAGGGGCTGGCAAGCGGCAAGCACGCCGCGCCGCTGTCCGCCGGCACGCCCGGCGTGCTGCACGGCGCCCGCTCCTATCTCATGCAGGACGCCGACGGTCAGGTGCTCGAAACCCACTCCATTTCGGCGGGCCTCGACTACCCCGGTGTCGGGCCAGAGCACTCCTATCTGAAGGACAGCGGCCGGGCCGAGTACGTGGCGGCCACCGACGACGAGGCGATGCAGGGCTTCGGGGCGCTCTGCCGCCTGGAGGGCATCATCCCGGCCCTGGAGTCGTCGCACGCCGTCTACTATGCCATGCGCCTGGCGCCGCAACTCGGCCCCGATGCGACCATCGTCGTCAATCTGTCGGGCCGAGGCGATAAGGATATCTACACCGTGGCCGGCACGTTGGGCGTCCGCCTCGACGAGACGGCAGCCGGAGGGGAGACCAAGTAATGGGCACCGAACGTATCACGGCGGCCTTTGCCGCCGCCCGCGCGCGCGGCGAAGTCGCGCTGATTCCCTATGTTCCGGCGGGCTATCCCACGCTGGACAAGAGCGCCGAACTGGTCCAGGTGCTGGCTGCTAACGGCGCCGACCTGATCGAGATCGGCATTCCCTTCAGCGACCCGCTGGCCGACGGGGCGACGATCCAGCGCGCGAGCCAGGCCGCGCTGAAAGGCGGCATCACCTTCGACCGTTCCCTGGATATGGTCCGCGCGCTGCGCCCGCAGGTCGCCGTGCCGCTGATCTTCATGGGCTACTATAACCCGCTGCACCACCGGGGCGTGGCCCGCGCCGTGGCCGGCTGCGCCGCCGCCGGGGTAGACGGCCTGATTGTGCCCGACTTGCCGCCCGAAGAAGCCGGCGAACTCCTGGCCGCCTGTGGCGAGCACAACATCGCCCTGATCTTCCTGGTCTCGCCGGTCAGCAGCGAAGACCGCCTGGCCGAGGTGGCCGCGCTGGCGAGCGGCTTTATCTACTGTGTCTCCCTCACCGGCGTGACCGGAGCGCGCGCCGAGCTATCGCGCACGCTGCCCGACTTCATCGCCCGCGTCCGCCGCCACACCGATCTCCCGCTCGCGATCGGCTTCGGCCTGAGCACTGCCGCGCACATCGCCGAGGTGGGCCGCCTCGCCGACGGCGCCGTCGTCGCCTCCGCCTTAATCGACCGTGTCACTGCGGCCCCCGGCGCCGAGGCGGAAGCCGCCGCTGCCTTCCTGCGCGAGCTACGCGGCCAGGAAGCGCCCGCGCCCGCCGCTGTCTAGCGGAGCGCGAACCGCCGGGTAGTGGCGAGCGATCCCAGCCATTGTGAATAAGCGAAGGGCGGTTGATACCAACCGCCCTTTGCGCGCAATTTACATTTGTAGTGGCCGCTTTCAAATCGGCCTGCCGCGCATGGCAATCCTGTTGGAGGCTGGGCTGCGGCGCGCAGCCCAGCACCGGCTCACGGGCGACAGGGCCTGGTCGGGGGATCCGTATGCGGCGTGGTTGCGCGCTACAGATGGAAGGAGATGCGGATGAATCCTGCTGAGGGTGATGCCGAATTCGTAGGCTCTATTCCCCAGATTTACGACCGGTACCTGGTGCCGCTCATCTTCGAGCCATATGCTGAGGATCTCGCGGGCCGCGTAGCGCGGCGCCAACCGGCCCGCGTGTTAGAGATCGCGGCAGGCACCGGCGTCGTGACCCGCCGGTTGGCGCGGGTGCTGCCGGCGGAGGTCGCCATCGTGGCAACGGATCTGAACGGGCCGATGCTCGATCAGGCGGCGGCGGTCGGCACGGCGCGGCCCGTCGTGTGGCGCCAGGCCGATGCGGGGCACTTGCCGTTTCCCGATGCAGACTTTGACGTGGTCGTCTGCCAGTTCGCGGTCATGTTCTTCCCCGACAAGGTGCGGGCCTTCGCGGAAGCGCGCCGCGTGCTGCGGCCCCACGGGCAGTTCCTCTTCAGCGTGTGGGATCGCCTGGAAGACAACGAGTTTGCCGATACCATAACCCAGGCGCTGGCGACCCTGTTCCCGGACGATCCTCCGCGCTTCCTGGCCCGCGTGCCGCACGGCTACCACGATCCGGCTGCCATCGCTGAGGATCTGGCGCGCGCCGGATTCTCGCGAGCGCCGCAGGTGGACACGGTGGCCGCCCGCAGTCGTGCCGCTTCTCCGCGCCTGCCCGCCGTGGCCTACTGCCAGGGGACGCCTCTGCGCGGCGAGATCGAGGCGCGCGGCGCGGATCGCCTGAGCGCGGCCACCGACTGGGCAGCGCAGGCCGTCGCCCGGCGGTTTGGCGCCGGGGTCGTGGATGGGAAGATCCAGGCGCACATCATCGCCGTTGAGCGCTAGCGGGGGGCACGGGGCCGGGCGGCGGGCAGATTGCTACCCACGGCGCACGACTGTACGCACAGCACGCGGCACTCGTCTTGTACCGGCTGCGGCTTTGTGCTATCATGAAGGCGTTGTAGCGGCCTGATGTGCATGCATCCCCTGCGTTCGCCTGCTAGGACGGAACCCAACACGTGACCTTAGACTCGTCGGTTGTACGCCGCACCTTACCAATCTGGATCATGCTGGTGCCCGCGCTGGCCCTGCTGGCCCGCGGCTGGGCGGCCACTCCGCCGGCCCGCGCCGCCGATGGGCTGTTCGTCGCCGTGCAGGGCAGCCGGCTGGTGTATCAGGGCCAGCCGGTCCGGCTCAAAGGGGTGTCGTTTTACCCCCACGCCCAGCCCTGGGCCGGGATGTGGACCCGCTGGGACGGCCCCGCCACCCGCGCCGACCTGGCGCCGCTGACCGGCTTCGGCGCGAACACCATCCGCGTGCTCGTGCCCTACCGCGAGGACCAGGGCGTGATCGACTCCACCGGCGCCCCCACCGCGCGCTTCCTCGACCGGGCACGCCAGGTTGTGCAGATGGCGGGCGAGTTGCAGTGCAAGGTGTTGTTCACCCTGTTCGACTGGTACGACGATACGCCTGCCGTCACCGATCCGCGCTGGCAGAAGAATCTGCTCTACCTGCGCGCCATGACCGATGCCTTCGGCCAGGACGACCGCGTGCTGGGCTGGGACCTGCATAACGAGCCGGACCACTATGCTAGTTGGACCGACCACCAACCCGCCGCGCTCGATTGGCTGTTGCGCATCGGCGCCGAATTGCACCGGCTGGCCCCCCGCCAGTTAGTCACAGTGGGCGTGGGCCATGCCGCCGCTCTCTGGCAAGCTGATCCGCAGGGCCGCACGTTGCTTGATGTCTCGGACTTTGTCAGCTTCCACAGCTACGACGCGGGGTCCATCCGCCAGGATATTGCCGCCGTCCGCGCCCACACCAGCAAGCCGATTGTCCTCGAAGAGACCGGCTGGCCGACGGGCCCCTGCGGCGCCGATCCGACCTACAACGAGAATCACCAGGTGATCCTCTATCGCGAGATGGTGCAGGCGGCGCAAGATACCGGCATCGATGGACTGCTGGCCTGGACGCTCTGGGACTTTCCGCCCACCTCGTCGGCGGGCGCGGGCGTAGAGAGCGAGCACGATCATTTTGGCCTGCTGCGGCTGGACGGTAGTATCAAGCCGGGCGCCGTGTTGTTCCGCGACGGATTCCGCGACGGCGTGGCGCCGCTCGCCAGCCGCACCGCTACCACGCTGCCGCTGAGCGTGGCGCCGACGCCCGGCCCGGTGCAGCACCCGCCTAACTGGCAGCCGCCGCTGGCCTTCCCCCAGACGGGCTACGATGTCTGGGACGAGTTTCGCGACTACTGGCGCCGCTTCGGGGGCGTGCTGATTTTTGGCTACCCGATCACCGAGGCACGCATGGAAGGGGGCCGCAAGGTCCAGTATTTCGAACGGGCGCGGTTCGAGTGGCATCCGGAGAATGCCCGGCTCAAGGGCTATAACGACCTGGATAAGGGGAGCAAGCTGCGGCTGCTGGTCCAGTTGACGCGGATGGGCGCGCCACTGGCCGAGACGCGGCAGTTCCCGCCTGCCGCGCCCCCGGCGCCCGGCGCCGATGCGCGCTGGTTCCCGGAAACGCAACACACCCTGCGTGGGCAGTTCCGGCGGTTCTGGGAGCAATACGCGGGCCTGACCAATTTCGGTTATCCGCTCAGCGAAGAAGTGCGCGAAGTATCGCCGGCCAACGGCCAGACCTATACCGTGCAATACTTTGAGCGCGCCCGTTTTGAATATCATCCGGAAAATGCAGGCACCCCATATGAGGTGCTCTTAGGCCAACTAGGTACCGAGATGCTGGCCGCACGCGGCTGCCGTTGACGCGGGGTTCGTCGCCCTGGGTAGCCGGCGGCCGGCAACGGTATCCCGGAGGAATCTCGCATGCAGACGTATGAAATCGCGCCCGACGAATCGATGGAGATGCTGGTGCGGACGTTGAGCCGCATGGTCCGCCGGGACAAAGACCTGGTCCTGGTGATCCCGGCGGGGGTGAATCCCTTTGCCGGCGTCGAGAGCGTGAGCAAGCTCAAAGGGGTGATGCGCAGCTATGACGCGCGCCTCCAGGTGCAGGCCGCCGATCCCGCCGTCGCCGCGCTGTTCCAGGAGGCAGGCATCCCGGTCAGTCCGCTCACCGCGAACACACCCCCCGCGCCGCAGGCGCCCGCGCCGCAGACCGCCGCGCCCCGGCCCCCCGCCAATCCGCTGCCCTTCCCGGCGCCCGCGACTCCGCCCCAACCAGCCATCCAGCACTTTGTCCCCGGCGGGCAGGACACGCCCCCGGCCGCTCAGGCCGGGCCGGGCGGCGCGGGCGATCTGCCCGCCGACATTGCCAACATGAACTTTGATTTCGAGGACGTGGGCCAACCCGCGCCCGCCAACCCGGCGCCCTATGTGCCCGCGCCGCCGCAGAAAGGCGGCTTCCTGCAAAAGCTGATGGGCCGGTCCGCGCCGGAATCGCCGCCGGGCCGGCCCCGACCCGACGCCGATCATCCGCTGCCCCAGCCCGATTGGGCGCAGAGTGGGGCCGGCCCGGAATCCGCCGATCCGTTCGGTGAGGGGCCCGCCGGTCTCGACGTGACCATGCCCGAGTGGCTGCGCGATGCGCCCGCGGAGCCGCCCGCCGCCGGCAACCGGGTCGTGGGCCGGCTGCCCGCCTCCAACCTCGATGTGACCATGCCCCAGATCGGCGGCAACGCGCCCAGCGCCGGCCCCGGCACCGGCGACCTTGGTGTGCCGTCGTGGCTCGCGGAATACGGCCAGGGCAATCCACCCTCCGCGCCGTCCCCGGCCTCCACGTCCGCCATGCCCGCCTGGCTGGCCGAAGACGCGGGGGCGAGTTCGGCGGCCCCGGCCGGACCCGCCGGCGATGCCGGGGGGTTGCCGGAGTGGCTGCGCGATGAGACTCCCGTCGCGCCCCCGTTCCAGCCCGGTCCCTATAGTGCGCCCGTACCCGCCTGGCCCGCGGCCAATGCAGCCCAGGGCAATCCGCCGCCGGCCGTCTCGCCTGCGGGGGGCCAGGCGTCCGCCGCGCCGCCCGCCCCATCGGCGCCCGCCCCGCCCAGCCAACCCGCCCCGACGGCGGGACTTGGCGGGCCGGAGCAAACTGCCGAGTCGATCACCCAGGCTGTGCGCGCGGCGGGGCTGGATGGGCGCACCCGCGCCCTCTTGATCTTCGGCATGGCCCTGGTGCGTCTGGCGCCGGGCGAGGCCGCCGCGGGCGCCGCCGCCGCGCGCCAGGCCGGGTGCTCGAAGGAAGAACTCCAGTTGGTGGTCGAAATGGCGCAGGCATTGGGTGGCGGCCCCAGCGAGCGCCTGGGCCGCAAAGTCCTGGGGAGCTAGCGACCCTGAATCACGCAGACCATGTCGCGCTGTTGCGGGATGGCGTGCCGGAGCCGGGCGGCGTCTGGGCCGACCTTGGCTCCGGCGAGGGCGCCTTCACCCTCGCCTTGGCCGACCTGCTCGGTCCCGGCGGGCGCATCTGTTCGGTGGATCGCGACCGGGGCGCCCTCGACGTGCAGGCCCGCGCCCTACGCGCCCGGTTCCCCGCCGTGCAAGTCCAGACCCGTGCCGCCGACTTTACCCGGCCCCTCGACTTGCCCTCGCTCGACGGCATCGTGATGGCGAACTCGCTCCATTTTGTGCGCCACCCCGCGCCGGTGCTCGCCCTCCTGCGCGGCTACCTCCGCCCCGGTGGCCGGCTGATCGTGGTGGAATATAACGCGGACCACGGCAACATGTGGGTGCCGCATCCTTTCTCTTATCCCACCTGGGTCACGCGCGCCGAGGAAGCTGGATTCGTCGATACGCGCCTGCTTGCCACCATCCCCAGCCGCTTCCTCGGCGAAATCTATTCCGCGCTCAGCCGCAACCCCACGCTGTCGCACTAGGCCGCGCAGGCGGCCTTCGCGCGAGGTAGCCGGCGGCTTGAGTCGCCGGGCTACGCCGCGCCGGGCGCCCTACACCCCGCCGATCTCCAGCAGGACCTTGCCCAGGCGGCCCGGATCGCTCAGCGCGGCCATCGCCTGCGGCGCTTCGTCCAGCGGATAGGTCCGCCAGATCATTCCTTCGACCTGTCCCGATACCGTCGCGGCCAGCGTCTCCGCCAGGTCGCCCCGGCTGCCCCCGGTGGACCCGATGATCTGCTGCTGGCGGTTGTAGAACGGCCCCAGGTCGAGCGTGACCTGGGCGCCGGTCAGCACGCCGCAGGTGGCATAGCGCCCGCCCTGCGCCAGCGCCGCGATGCTCATCGGCCACGTCACCGCCCCCAGTGGGTCCAGCGCGACATCCACGCCGCGCCCCGCGCTCAATTCGCGGATACGCGCGTTCACGTCCTCCTGCTCGCGGTCGATGACCGCGGCGGCGCCCAGGGCGCGCAGCCGCTCCGCCGCCTCAGCGCCCCGCGCCAGCGCCCACACGGTCGCCCCGCGCCGCGCCGCGAACTGCACCCCATACGTCCCGATACCCCCGGTCGCGCCGACCACCAGCACATTTTCGCCCGCCCGGACGCCCGCCCGGTCCACCAGGTGGCGCGCGGTCGCGCCGTCAAGCGCCGCCGCGCACGCCTGGGCCAGGGACAGCCCCGCCGGCACGGGGATGGCATTGCGCGCCGGGATCACCAGGTACTCCGCGAACCCGCCGTTGGTCTGCACACCGAGAATCGGCAACCCCGGCTCGCTGATATAAGTCGAGCAATCGATCTCGCGCCCGCGCAGGCAATAGTAGCAGCGGTCGCAGTACCGGCGGAAGGCCACCGCCACCCGCGTGCCCACCGGCGGACTTTCCACGCCCGGCCCTACGGCGTCGACCACCCCGGCGACTTCGCACCCCGGCGTATGCGGCAAAGGCAGGTTGGCGAAGCGCCCGCGCATGGTGCTCATATCGACGGGGTTCACGCCGCAATACGCGACGCGCAAGCGCACTTCCCCGGCGCCGGGGGCAGGGGTCTCGCTCTCCAGGCGGGTCAGTTTCTCCGGACCGCCGAACTCGGCGTATTGCCAGCTTTTCACCGGGCGCTCCTTTCCAGTACCTCTCCAGCTTTGCCGCTCTGAGTTGTCTGACAAATGACACGCTCTCTTGCTCCTTAATAATACCCGAAATCAGGCATTCTGTTGCGCACCAGCCGCTGCGCGGAGGAGGACAAGAAAAACATATTACTTGGAGAAGGCGAAAGCGTGCCAGAGGTGACCCCATCGCCAGACGGATTGTCGCTGAGTCTATCAGCCGGGGGCGCGCC
>JAICKM010001093.1 GCA_025927935.1 Chloroflexia bacterium
CGTATCGCCCGGCTGCGCGATCGCATGCTCACGCTGATCTCGGCGGTGCTGGCCTTTGGCGTGCTTGCCGGGCTGGTGGCCGGGTTCGCCAGCGCCACCACTTATAACGCCTACCACACGCTCGTCGACGAGGGCGCGGTCAGCGTGGATGCCGCGCTGCGCGCGCGCGCCGCCGTCCTCGACCACATGGGCGCCGCCGCTACCTATCTGGCGACCACCGGCCCGGCCCATGACGCCGCCTACGCGCGGGCGATCAACAGTTGGGATGTCTACAGCGAGCAGTCGCGCCAGTCCTGGCGCAACATCAGCGACCCTGTCCAGGGCGAAGGCAGCGTGTACCAGGCCGCCGACCGTGCCGCCAGCGATTATATCCAGCAGATCGGCGCCATGTTTGCCTATGACCGGGCCGGTCAAAAGGATCAGGCCGGCGCGTCCTTCCTGGCGGCCCGCGAGACGCTGAACAGTCGCCTCGTGCCCGCGCTCGGCGGTCTCGAAGCCGTCAAGGTCGAGGATATGGAAGCGACCTACGCGGGCGCCGCCGGGCAGATCACCAACTGGCGCTACGCGGTGATTGGCCTGACTGTCCTGCTCAGCCTGATCCTGCTGGGCGGGCTACTGGCCGTGCGGAGCATGCACTACCGCTGGTCCTGGCCGCTCGGCATTGCCTTGCTGCTGACCATCGCCGTGGGTGCCTGGACGCAGGAGCAACTGGCCCGCGCCGCCACCGAGGCGCGCGTCATGGTCCGCGATGCCCACGACACCATCGCCGGTGTGCAAGACCTCGCCGCCCTGCTCAGCCAGGAGCGCGCGCTGCAAAGCATCGCTATCTTCGACCCGACCCATGCGGCCACGCACCTGGCGAGCTTCGAGCAGTACAACTTCCTGGTCGAGCAAAAGCTGTGCGGCCCCACCGACTGCACCGCCACCACCTTCTTGAGCGGCCCGGACACCGTCGACCCGCAGGTCGAGCAGGCGGCCCTGGATGCCCAGTCGAAGTTCGGCCTGCCGCGCACGCCGCTCATCGCCAACGTCCACTTCCCCGGCCAGGCCGCCGAGTTTGAGGCGCTGCGCCAGGCGTACCGCACCTGGCTTGACCAGCATCGCAACATCCTCGCCAAGGACCTGGCGGCGGGGCAGGTGGATGCAGCGAGCGCCCTGAGCACCGGCAGCGCGGAGACCAACTTCGCCGCCGTCGTGAAAGCCGCCGACGCCGTGCGCGCCACGGCCCGCTCCCGCTTCGACGACATCTGGCAGACCGTCTACTTCACGAGCACGCTGGACCAGGGCCTGGCGCTGGCCTTCCCCGCCGCGGGCCTGCTGGCGGCCTGGGGCATCTGGCGCCGCCGCACGGAACTGTTTGTCTAGCGCACAGGTCGAGCCCTGCAGCGGCGCCCGGCAGGTTTTTGCTTGCATGGCGCCGCTGCTCTGTGTTCGGGCTGTGGGCATGGGCCGCCAGTAGATAGCGCCGATCTTGACATGCCCCTACCCCGATCCTATAATTGCCCCAGGAACCTCTTCGGGCGCCCGTAGCTCAGCCGGATAGAGCAACCGCCTTCTAAGCGGTAGGTCGTGGGTTCGAATCCCGCCGGGCGTGCCATCCTAC
>JAICKM010001025.1 GCA_025927935.1 Chloroflexia bacterium
CGGCGCAGGACCAGGGCTTCTGCATAGCGCTTGCGGGCCGCGTCCAAATCGCCTGCGTACAGCGCTAGATGGCCCAGGCCCATCAACGCCAGGCTGATCCCATATTTGTCTCCCAGCGAGCGCCAGAGACTCAGGCTTTCTTCGTACAGCGCCCGTGCAACGGGATCTTCCTCTGAGAGCGCCATGCGCGCAGCTCTCGTGACCGCTTTGGCGCGCCCGCGCGTGGGCGGATCGGTTGTCGCGCGGGCCAACAGGGTTGTCAAATAGGTTCGCGCCTCGCGGATATGCCCGTGGATTTTCCAGAACTCGCCCATCGCCCCGGCCATGCGCAGGCCCACATCGACATCGCCTTCATTCGCCGCGCTCCAGTCCAGCGCGGCCCGCAGATTGTCGTACTCCACCTCCAGCCGCTGGTGCGCCGCATCCTGCTCGGCCACCTCTTGCGCCGCGTCGGCGGCCTCGGCTCGCGCCAGGAAGAATTCGGCGTGCCGGCGGCGCAGGGCGTCGAGTTCGCCGCTCTCGTTCAGACGCTCCTGGGCATATTCACGGATCGTCTGCAACATCGCCAGCCGCGGTTCGCTCCCGCCCGGCTCGACCTGGCGCAAGAGGCTTTTGTCGATCAGCGAGGCCACGCCGTCGATAATCTCGCTGCCCAGGTCGCCGCCGGCGTTGCAGACGGCCTCGGCGGCTTCCAGCGTGCAGCCCCCCGCGAAGACGGCCAGGCGCCGGAACAGACACTGCTCGTCGCCGTCCAGCAGGTCATAGCTCCAGTCGATGGCGTTACGCAGGGTTTGCTGGCGGGCGGGAGCATCCTGCGCGCCACCGGTCAACAGGCTGAGCCGGTTGTTCAGCCGGGCCAGCATGGCTGCGGGCGGCAGTAACCGGGTACGGGCGGCGGCCAGTTCGATCGCGAGCGGCAAGCCGTCCAACCGCGCACAGATCGTGGCAACGGCGGCGGCATTTTCGTCGGTGAGCGCGAAATCGGGCCGCACGGCCTTCGCCCGCTGGACGAACAGAGCCACAGCTTCGTACTGCTGCAATTGCTCGGCGGGCGGCAGGTGGACGGGATCGGGCAGGGCCAGGGGCGGCACCGGAAAGTGGTGGCCGCCATAGATGTGCAGGGCCGCGCGACTGGTGACGAGCACCTTCAGCCCCGGCGCCGTGGTCAGTAGTTCGGCCACGGCGGGCGCCGCCGCCGCCACCTGCTCGAAATTGTCGAGCAGCAGCAGCATCCGCGTCTCGCTCAGCCACGCCTTGATCCGCTCCAGCAGCGGCAGATCGCTTTCGCCCCACAGGCCCAGCACCCCAGCAATGGTGGAAACGACCAGGCGCGCATCGCTGATCGGCGCGAGCGGAACGAAGCACACGCCGTCGGCGAATTGGGCGCGCAAATCGCTCGCCACGCGCAGCGCCAGGCGGGTCTTGCCGACGCCGCCGGGGCCGGTGAGAGTCAGCAAGCGGACATCGGGTTGTTGCAGTAGATGACTTACCGCGGCCAATTCCCGCTCCCGCCCAATCAGCGGAGTCGGGGGTAGCGGCAGGTTGGCCCGAAAAGCCTGTTCCAGGTTGATTTGCTGCTCAGGGAACAGGACGCGTGGTGCTTTTGCCATAGCGGACCTTCCCGCAATGCCTGTGTTTCAGGGGGACCCGCCCGCTCAGGTGGGGTGGAAAGGCGGGTCTTGTACCTATTATAACACACCCTGCCAGTCCCGGTTCGCTACAGCGCGCGGAGGTCCCCTTCGTCCACCTCAAACCGGGCCACCCCCGCTAGGAAGGTGGGATCGAAAGGGGTCCAATCCGTCGTGGTAATCAGGACTTGCGGCGGACGCTCGGTGCGTGCCAGCGGTTCGGTCAGGGTATGCAGCAAGAAGCCGCGCCGCCGGGCATCGAGTTCCGACAGGATGTCGTCGAGCAGCAGGATCGGCGAGTCGCCGGTCTCGACGCGCATCAGGGCGAC
>JAICKM010000822.1 GCA_025927935.1 Chloroflexia bacterium
CACCCCAGCGGCCACGAGACCGTGGTCGTGCTCGATTTCGGATCGCAGACCAGCCAGCTTATCGTGCGCCGGGTGCGCGAGGCGGGCGTCTATTGCGAACTGCTGCCCTGGGATGCGCCCGCCGCCCAGGTCGCCGCGCTGGCCCCGCGCGCCTTTATCCTGTCCGGCGGGCCGGCCAGCGTCTACGAGACCGACTCGCCCATGCTGCCGCCCTACGTGCTGGAGTCGGGCGTGCCGGTGCTGGGCATTTGCTACGGCATGCAACTGCTGGCCCACGACCTGGGCGGGCAGGTGGCGCCGTCCACCCACCGCGAGTACGGCCCCGCCGGGGTGACGCAGACCGAGGTAGGTCGCGAGTCGCCGCTGCTGGCCGAGTTGCCCGACCCGTTCCCGGTCTGGATGAGCCACGGCGACCGCATCGAGGCGCCGCCGCCGGGCTTCGCGGTGCTGGGCACCAGCGCCAACGCGCCCTTCGCCGCGATGGGCCGCGAGGCGAGCGCGGGCGTGCCGGCCTACGGCATCCAGTTCCACCCGGAGGTGGCTCACACGCCGCAGGGCGCGCAACTGCTCGCCAACTTCCTGTTCCGCGTGGCCGGGCTGCGCGGCGATTGGAGTCCCGCCTCGTTTGTCGAGGAAGCCGTGGCGAGCATCCGCCGCACCGTGGGCCAGGAGCGCGTGCTGTGCGGCCTGAGCGGCGGGGTCGACTCGGCGGTGGTGGCGGCGCTGCTGCACCGGGCCATCGGCGACCAACTCACCTGCATCTTCGTTGATACGGGCCTGCTGCGCGAGGGCGAAGCGGCCCAGGTGATGGAGACGTTTGGTCGCCACATGCAGGTCGATCTGCGTATCGTCGATGCGGCGGGCCGCTTCCTGGACCGTCTGGCCGGGGTGAGCGACCCGGAGGAGAAGCGCAAGCGCATCGGCGCGGAGTTCATCCGCGTGTTCGAGGAAGCGGCGCGCGGCATCGGGCCGGTGGCCTTCCTGGCCCAGGGCACGCTCTACCCGGATGTCATCGAAAGCTCCACGCCGGAGCGCAAAGCGGCGGTGCGCATCAAGACGCATCACAACGTCGGCGGCCTGCCCGCCGATATGCAGTTCCGGCTGATTGAGCCCTTGCGCTACCTGTTCAAGGACGAGGCGCGGGCGGTGGGATCGGCTCTGGACCTGCCCGACGAGATCGTATGGCGCCAGCCCTTCCCCGGCCCTGGCCTGGCCGTGCGCGTACTCGGCCCGGTGACGGCGGAGGGCCTGGTCACGCTGCGTCGCGCCGACGCCATTATGCGCGAGGAACTACGCGCCGCCGGGCTGGAGCGCGAGATCTGGCAATCGTTCGCCGTGCTGACCAACGTGCAGAGCGTGGGCGTGATGGGCGATTTCCGCACCTACGCCCATGCCGTGGCGATTCGCGCCGTGACCAGCGTGGACGGCATGACGGCGGACTGGGCGCGCATCCCCTACGACGTGTTGGGCCGCATCAGCAACCGCATCGTCAACGAGGTGCCGGGAGTGAATCGCGTCGTCTATGACATTACCAGCAAGCCACCCGCCACCATTGAATGGGAGTGACCCTCCGGTTGCCGCCACGGCCCTGACGGCGCCCCCCGCCACGGTGGACGACCTGGATGATGGTCCCCGGCCGTCGCTCTGGCCGCGGGCCTGGCGTGCTGCTCTGCTAGCCTTTGCCGTGTCGCGCTTCGTGGTGCTGCTGGGCGCCTGGGTCGGCACGCAGCAACTGCTGGCGGCGGACCCGGCGCGCACCAAGGGACCACTGGTCGAGGGCGCGCTGATGTGGGACGCCACCTGGTACTGGCGCATCGTCCACGACGGCTATTTCGCCTGGACCCCGGAAACCGGCTCCAACCTCGCTTTTTGCCCGCTTTATCCCGCCCTGGTGCGCGGCCTGATGGCCGGGTTCGACCTGATCGGCCTCCACGTGGGCGACCCGGTCTACGGCAACTTCGTGCTGGCCGGGCTGCTGATCAGCAATCTCAGCTTCCTGGCCGCGCTGGCGATCCTGTGGCGGCTGGTGCGCCAGGAGCACCCGGCTTCCGTGGCCGACCGCACGCTGCTGCTGGTAGCCGTCTTCCCCACCGGGCTGTTCTGGTCGGCCATCTACACCGAGTCGGTCTTTTTCCTGCTGGTGGTGGCCGTCTTCTGGCTGGGGCGGCAGGAGCGCTGGGCGCTGGCCTCGCTGCTGGCCGGGCTGGCCGCGATCACCCGCTGGGCAGGTCTGCTGCTGGGGGTGGTGCTCCTGCTGGAATACATCTTCCGCCAGTCCGTCGAGGCGGATAGCTGGGGCGCGCGGGTGCGGGCTGTCTTCCGCCCCAGCCTGCTCTGGCTGGCGCTCGTGCCGGTGCCGCTGCTGCTCTATTCGGGCTGGTTGCAAAGCACCTTCGGCAACGGTCTGATTTTCCTCGAAGCCGAACAGAAGGGCTGGGAGCACGAATCGGCCCTTTTCCCGCAGGTCTGGCTCGACTCGCTGGGCATGGTCATCCAGTCCTGGCAGACGACGACCCCGGCCACCGATCCGGTACTGGGCTGGGGTGGCGGGCAGCGGCTCTATATTTATCAGGACCTGGGGTTCAGCCTCTTGTTTGCCGGGCTGGCCGTGGGGGCCTGGTGGCGCGGGCTGCTCGGCGCGCCGGAGTTCGCCTGGCTGGTGCTGGGCGTGATCTTCCCCCTGAGCCTGGGCACAACCATGGCCGTGACCCGCTACTTGCTGCCGCTCTGGCCGGCGTTTATGCTGCTGGCGCGCGGCTTCGAGCGCCGCCCTGGCCTCGAACGGGGCTGGCTGCTGGCATCCGGCGGCCTGCTGGTCGTCACCACCTACTTCTGGGCCTCCGGCCATTGGATCGCCTGAGTAGTGTTTCCATCCCGCATTGTCATGCTGAACGGAGTGAAGCATCTCGTCTTGCGGAGCCACAAGACGAGACTCTTCGCTCCGCTCAGAGTGACACGGGCGACGGGAGACACTGCCGGTCGACCTGAGCCGTTGCTTGCGCTCGTTACCCGGCGAGATATG
>JAICKM010000204.1 GCA_025927935.1 Chloroflexia bacterium
ACCGGGGCTGGTTATTTACCAGCCCCGGTCCATTTTATCGGTGCGAAGTTCACTTGGCGTCGAAGACGGTATCCACTGGAATCGCGACTTCCGGCAAGAGCACGGAGGTGGCCTGGGCGCCCCGGCGGAAGACGCCGAGCTCGATATACTGCGCGCCCGCCAGGCGCAACACCGTGATCGACTCGGTGAGCGGGTTCACAATCCAGTATTCGGGGATACCCCCTTCGGCGTAGTCCACCCGCTTGACCTGCGTATCTCGCTCCGGATTATCCCGGCTGACGATCTCGACTACGAGATCCGCGCCGAGCCAGAAATCGTCCTGTCTACGTGGGTCGTTCTGGTCCAGCAACAGCAGCAGATCCGGCTGCCGGTATTTGCCGGGGCGAATCCGCACACAGAGCGGGCCGAAGTACAGGGCGCCGCTCCGCTGCTGGATCAGCGGCACCAAGTACAGCAGAATCCAGGCCGAAATCCCCTGGTGTGTGCAGGTGAGCGGGGGCAGGAACTCGATGAATCCGTCAGTGAACTCCATCTGGCGGTTGGTTTGCAGGCTCAGTCGCAGGTACTGCTCGTCCGTCCATAATCCCTGGAGCCGATCCAGATCGAGCTCGGTCTGTTCGTCGAGCAGGACTAGCTGCATGAGCGGAGTAGGCACGCTGCTGTCCATGCGCCATTCCTCCTAATGCTGCACCAGCCAGTTGAGCGCGCGGCCGATAAATACCTCGCTGCCTTCGCGGCTCATGGGCCAGTAGTGGCCGACATGCGGCTCGATCCAGAGTTCGGCGTTAGGGATAGCGAGCGCTTGTAACTGCGCGTGGTGCAGCGGCAAGAAATCGCTGTTGCCGCCCGCGCCCACCAGCACCGGGCAGCGGATGGCGTCCCAGTGGCCGGCCAGCCCGGCGTCCCAAACATCGTCGGTCAGGTCGAGCGACGCCTGGACATAGTCGGCCAGCATCTTCCGGGCTTCGGCCTGGGTCGTGCCGTGGCGCTCCCGCATCTGCTGCATAAATTCCGGCGACTGGGCGGCACCGCGCAAGTTCTCATACAAGCCACGCTCCTCGGTGGGCCAATCGCCGTTGGCCGCCCAGCTAATCACCGAACGCACGAGGTCCGGGTGCCGGCCCGCCAGCAGCAAGGCGATCACCCCACCGTCGCCTACGCCGACGACATGGGCGGGTGCGGCATCCAGCGCCTGGAGCAAGGCGGCCACATCCTCCATATCCCGCCGGTAGAAGTCGGGCGGGTAGTCGCGCTGTGGCGGGCGGGAGCGCCCATAGCCACGGAAATCGGGCGCGATCACGCGGTAGCCGCGCTCACAGAGCCGTTCGATCATGTTGGCGAACTGGCTGCGCGCCGTATTGAAGGCCCCGTGCAGCAACAAGACGGCCTGGCCCTGCCCCTCGTCCTCGTAGTACAACTGGACTCCATTAATTTCCTGAAACGGCATGGATTCCCTCTATCTCTGCTGAGCAAGCCGTCCGCGGGCCGGCCACCGGTGTTGGTGCGCGTAAGCGCGGCTAGAACACGCGATCCGCGGCATTCGGTTCGTCGATAACCGCGGCACTCGCGTCATCCGCGGCGGGCTGACCAGGCGGTTGGGCGGGCAGTTTGAGGCCGCCGAAAACCGCGCGCTCGATATAACGATAAAAACAGCCCGCTTCGCCGAAGCCCGCCGCGCGCAGCCAGGTCAACTGGTCTTCCACCGTATCGGGCAGATCGGCGCGCAGGGCCAGGGCGCGCAGATGCGCGGCATAGCCGAACCCCGCGGGCAAGGGCGCGGCACCATGGCGCGCTTGCCGCGCCGCGTAGAGCGCCTGGTAGTAAGGGAAGAGCGCGGCGGAGGGCAAATGAATCCGATCGGACAGCAGGAAGATCCCGCCCGGCCGCAGCCGGCCTGCCACCCAGGCGAACAGCGCCTGCTTTTCTGCCGGGTCGAGATGATGCACCGACTGCACCGCGATGGCGGCGTCGAAAGGCGCCTCCCCGGCCAGGGGACTGCTGTCCTGCAAGCTGCGGCGGTAGAGCGCATAGCGCCCCGGATAGGCCGCTAACCGGGCGGCGGCCGCCTCCAGCATGGGCGGCGACAGATCGACCCCGGCCACATACGATCCGGGCAGGTGCGTGAGCACCAGTTCGGCCACCATGCCGTCGCCGCAGCCCAGGTCGAGCACGCGCAGGCCCTCCGACTGTACCTGGCCCAGCAGCGTGATGAGCATTTCGAGATGCTCGGATCGCCCCGGATTGCTCTCGGCGCGCGTCGCGATCCAGGATGCGACAGTCGCCGGATCGTTCCAGTCCTGTACGGTTGATGCCATCAGTTCCTCCAGCCTGGTTATCAGGAAGATCGCTCTCCCATCGCCGTATTATACACAAATTAGCCGCGCGAAGGCCCATCAGGCATGCTCCCGGCCCGCGTTCCCACTATACAGGTAATGTTAAGCCAAATTTCCTACCTTTCTCCCGACGGCAATGGTATTATTATAGGAGCGCCCGGCACAGACCACCATCCCGTCGCCGGGCTGGAGCCGGGTATGCCCGGTGGGAAAGGAATTTATTGCATGAGTCGAACGATCACGCAGGGACAAACAGGGCGGACGATCCGCCTGGTCACCATGCCGGTGGAGCACGGGGGCTGGGCCTTCATGCTGGAGCCGATTCTGGCGGGCTGCATCCTGGCGCTTTCCGGCGCGGGACTTTGGCTGAGTATCGCCACCCTGGCGACATTCATGGTGCGCCAGCCCTTGAAAATGGCGTTGATCGACCGGCGCAACGGCAAGCGCTTTCCCCGCACGTTGTGGGCCGAGCGCTTCGCCGCGCTGTTTGCCCTGATCGCGGTCGCGGCTCTGGTCCTGGCGTTGCTGGCGGCGCGGGCGCCGTTCTGGCTGCCTATCTTGTTGGCCGCGCCCTTCGCGCTGCTTCAGGCGTATTTCGATCTGCAACGCCAGAGCCGGCAGGTCGCCGCCGAACTCGCAGGGGCCGTGGCAATCGGCGCTGGTGGTGCAGCGATCACGCTGGCCGGGGGCTGGGCCATCGCGCCCGCCCTCGCCCTCTGGACGATCCTGGCTGCGCGGGCGGTCACATCGATCCTCTACGTGCGCGCCCGGCTGCGCCTGGAACGAGAAGGGGCGTTCGACAAGGCGCCCGTAGTGGTGAGCCATGTTGCGGCGCTGGCGATTGTCGCGGGATTGGCTGTGGCGGGCTGGGCGCCGTGGCTCGCCCTGGCGGCGATAATAATCCTAACGGCGCGGGCGGCCTGGGGCCTGTCGCCCTGGCGACGCTCCGTCCGCGCACAGGTCGTCGGCACGCAAGAATTGGGCGCGGGGCTGCTGACCGTTGCGCTGACGGCCATAGGCTACATCTTTAGCCTCTAGGCCAGATGCGACCAACCGATAACGTGAGGTAAGTAACGGAAAGATCATGGCCGACAGCGATCCCCGGCTTGACACGCTCGACCGTGCCACGCTGACCTCACTGGTGCAGCAGGCGCTCGATTGTGGGCCGGTCGAAGTCCTCGACTGGCACTGGACGCGGATCGCCTATGACATGTTTCTTCCCGGACGCCTGGTGGCGCGATTCTCCGGCCAGGCCCTGGTTGAAGGCACCGAGGTGCCCTGGTCCATCGTGCTCAAGCTCTCCCACCGCCCGGAGAGCGCGGTGAATACGCCTAACGGTTATTGGCAACGCGAGGTGTTCGCCTATCAATCCGGGCTGCTCGCCCAGCTACCCGGCGGGCTGGCGGCGCCACGAGCGTTTGAGGTGACCACAGGCAAGGGGGCCGATACCTGGCTCTGGCTTGAGGATGTCGCCGATAGCTATGGCGGGCAGTGGCCGCTAGAGCAGTACCGGCGCGCCGCGTATCATTTCGGGCAATTCAACGGCGCCTACCTGGTCAGCCGCCCGTTGCCCACCTTCTCCTGGTTGGTGCCGCACTGGCCCGAGCTGCATAGCGAACCGGCGAAGATCCCGCCCGCTCTGGCTCAGATTGAGACGCTCGCGGTCGATCCGCGCGTGCGCCACTTCTTTCCTATCCACATAACAGAGCAGATGCCCCGGCTCCTGCGCGATCAGGCGCTTTTTATGGCGATATTAGATCGATTGCCCCAGACGCTGTGCCACCATGATGCGTCGCAGGCCAACTTGTTCGCGCGCCCCGGCGCCGGCGGGGAACTAGAGACCGTCGCCATCGATTGGGAGTCCCTCGGCCACGGCACGGTGGGTGGGGAGATCGCGACCCTGGTCTTTGGCACGATCCGCCGTGGTCTCTTTCGGGCGGATCGGGTCGCCGATCTCAGCGGTGCAGTGTTCGCCGGCTATCTCCAGGGCTTGCGCGATATGGGGTGGCAGGATGATCCCGATCTCGTGCGCCTGGGCTACACGGCAGCCGTGGCGCTGCGCTGGTTTCTGCTGCAAGGGACCCTACGCGCGATTACCGACAAGAACGAGCGGGCGCGGCGCGGCCAGGCGCTACAGGAAAACGAGGAGCAGGCCCTGCAACAGTTCATCTTGCTCAGCACATTTCTGCTTGCCTGCGCCGAAGAAGCCCGCGCATTGGCGCGGCGCTATCGGTTCATCACCTGAACGACTCCGCCTGTTGCCCGCGCTGCCACCGGCCAGGGGGCGCGCCCTCAGCCGGCCAGCGCGGCGCGCACCTGGACGCCGAACTCGCTCAGCCGGAGGTAGGCCAGGCGGCGCGCGCCGCCGCTCAGTTCCTGCTCGCCCGCAATGTAGCTGCCGATCAGGTTCTCCACCTGCGACCAGACCCGCGCCAGCGCCTGCGGCGCTTTGACCGCATCCTGCTCGCGCAGTGCGCTTGCCAGGTTCGCCAGGGCAGGCGGGGCCGCGGTAAACTGCTCGTGCTCGAAATCGCTGTCGAGTCCTTCGACCAGCGCGCCGAGCGCTCCGGCGGGCGGCACCAGCCCCTGTCCGGCGAGTTCCCGCTCCAACTGCTCGACCAGTTCCGCCTGGTGTTCCTCGACGAAATACGACAGCCACTCGTTGGTTTTCACGCTCACCCTCTCCTCTCGCGGCATACGACGCCTACCCGCCCATTATAGCAGATCGCCATCTGCGGCTCCCTGGTCCATCGCATCCGGCGCGGAGCCTGACATCCGGCATGGCAGCAGCGGCGGTTTTGTGCTATAATTTAGTACTTCTGTTCTAGTCGAGGGAGCCACCATGCGGGAAGAAGACAGCGGGCAGGCTTACGGCGAGTGGGCCGAGCGGGCCTATAATGACGGCGACGCCCAACTGGCCGTCCATCTGCTGACCCAGGCGCTGAGCCGGCGCCCGGACGACATCGATCTGCTGCGGCGGCGCGCCCGGCTGCTTGTCGAGTTGGAGCGCTTCGCCGAGGCTGAGCGCGACGCGGCGCAGGGGCTGAAGCAGGTCGCCGACGACCCTGACTTCTTGCTCTATCATGGCTCGGCGCTGGTGGCCCGCGCGGAGTTCCGCGGCGCCCTGGCCGACTTCGAGCGCTTGCGCGCGCTCCTGCCCGACAACGCCAATCTGCACGTCAACTGCGCCGAAATGGCCCTCTGGCTGGGCGATTATCATACCGCGCACGCCGACTTCGCCCATGCCCTGGCGATTGACCCGCACAATGTCGCCGCGCATTTCGGCATGGCCCGCGTCTGCGCCATGCAGCACCGCTGCGGCCAGAGCCGCGAGTGGTTGCAGCGCCTAGTGGAGCTGCGCAACCCTGCCGCCGGGCGCCTGCTGCTCGAAATCAGCGAGGACTCCTGCTTCCGCTGGTGCCGCGAGCACGGCGACAGCAGCGACACATCACAACTTCCTCAATAAAGCCAAAACAGGACTATTTTCCTATTCGCGGCTATTTACGGCGGCCACTGGCTTTGGTAGAATCAGGGTACAAATGCGCTGCTACCCCACAGCCGCTGCGTTCTCCTTGGCGCACTCGGAGCGCGTTTCGACTCACCGCTCATAGACCCGTATCTGGAAAGGCCGCCTCATGTTCCTCTGGTGCGCTCGCCGCTGGAGCCGCGGATTCGCCGTGGCTGCCCTGGTTTGCCTGCTTGCTGTTCCCGTCGTCGGGCCTACCGCTCCAGTCCAGGCCGCGCCCGGCCGCCAGCCCGGCGAGAAGTTGCTCCTGGCGTTCTATTATATGTGGTATGGACCCAACGATTTTGACCCGAACCGGATGATCGACCGGCCGGCCAACCCCTATATCTCCGATCATGCCGACGTGATCGCCCGCCAGGTGGGCGAAGCAAAGAATGCCGGCATCGACGCTTTCATCAGCTCCTGGGAGGGCACCGGCACCGAAACCGATGTGAATTTCTCCAAGCTGCTGGCCGCAGCCTCGGCGGCCAACTTCAAGGCCACCGTCTATTTCGAGACCAATTTCGCCATGCAGCACGGCAGCGTGGTCAGCCAACTCCAATCTGTCGTGAGCCGCTTCGCCAACCAGCCCGCTTTCTTGCGCGCCAACGGTAAGCCGGTGATCTTCTTCTGGTCGCCGCAGGCCCTCGGCGGGGTCGCCGCCTGGCAGGCCGTCCGCCAACAGATCGATCCGAACCACAGCCAGATCTGGTCCGTCGATACGACCGATAAGTCTTACCTGGATGTGTTCGACAGCATCCACCTGTTCAGCGCGGGCAAGTGGAACGCTAACACCAATGTCGGGGCCGTCGATCAGCAGTGGCGCGGCATCGTGAACGACTACAACACCCGCACCGGCAGCGGGCGCCTGTGGGCGGCGGGAGTTATCCCCGGCTGGGACGAGAGCCGCGTGCAGCCGCCGCGCCCCTCGCCCAAAATCTTCCCGCGCCGCGACGGCGCGATGTACGAGGAAAGCTGGCAGGCGGCCATCGCCAGCGACCCGGACTGGATCACGATTACCAGCTTCAACGAGTGGTTCGAGGGCACGCAGATCGAGCCGAGCGCGACCTATGCCAACCGCTATCTCGACCTGACGCGCAAGTACGCCATGCAGTGGAAGGGCACCCCCGCGCCCAACCCGGCGCCGCAACCGGCCCCCGGCCCATCCACCTGCACGGCAGGCCAGTTCTTCGCGCAGACCGGCCACAGCATTTGCAGCCAGATGCAGGGCTACTGGCAGCAGTACGGTGGTCTGATCCAGTTCGGCTACCCGATCACCGAGCCGCTGGTCGAGATCAGCCCCACCGACGGCAAGACCTACACCGTGCAATACTTCGAGCGGGCGCGCTTCGAGTTACACCCGGAAAACGCGGGCACGCCCTACCAGGTGCTGCTGGGCCTTGTGGGCCGCCAGTTCCACGCCGTGGATGCGCCGGTAGCTCCGCGCCCCGGTACCGGCCATTATTTCGAGCAAACCGGCCACAACGTCAGCACCGGCTTCTACCAGTACTGGCAGCAGCACGGCGGCCTCTTCGTGAACGGCTACCCAATCAGCGAGGAGTTTCCCGAACGCAGCAGCGACGGCAAGACCTACACGGTGCAATATTTCGAGCGAGCGCGGTTTGAGTGGCACCCGGAGTACCAGGCGCCCTACAACGTGCTGCTGGGCTTCCTGGGCCACCAGGCGTGGAGTCTGCGCAGCCGGTAAGCATCCGCCACGGTTCGTGGGAGCCGGCGCAACGCTCCCCGGCGCGCGGTCACGTCACGCCGGCCAATGTGGCCGGCGTGACTCGCGCCCGGCTACCGGGGCGATGACTGGTAGCCGGCGGCCTATGGAGAGCGGCTGATGTATGACGCCTGATCAGCCTGATCCGGATAACGCCAGTAGATCCCGAAAGTCATAAACCTGATGCACAGATCCCACCAGCGCATCCTCACGGAACAAGCGCACGCTAATCTCATGTTTGCCAATTAAAGGCTGCGCCACCATCTCGGTGAAAGTAAAGCCGCTATCCCGATGGTCGAACTCCGGATGGGCCGCGAAGACATCTGGTCGGGAAATGCCTAACCGTGCCAATCCAACCATCCGCCCATCAACAGATATTTCGATTCTCCCGATCCCGTACCGGGCCAGCGCCCAGCCTTGCAGGTCCAGCCAGCGACTGCCGAAAACAGCGACTGTATCAAGGACGCAAAGCCACCGGCGTGACTGCAAGGGGTGGGGCGGACGCCACTGCCTGATTGGAGCAGCCTTCTTAAAGCGATTGTAGTGGATTGGTGTGGCATTGGTCGTCACGTTGGGAAAGAGGACGGGAAAAGTCTCCACATTCGCCGCTGTGTAGCGCAGGGATTTATAAGCCGAGTGGGTGAAGACAAACAACAGGGTATCTACTCCGATCTCATTGGCGAGTTGCTGGGCCTGGCATATCTCCGCATCGCTGTCGTTAAACTCGAAGAGGATATACTTCCAAATCAGCGCCTGGCGCTTGCCGCCAATCTCGCGCGGGGCATCCCGCATGAATTGGATCGCCCGTTCGACTTTGCCACCCACCCGGTATTGTTCATAGCTGCGCTGGAAAAGCCCATCGCAGGATACAAAAATCTCGTCTAGCCGTTGCCCCGCCGTTGCCTTCCAATAGTCGAAATTGCCGCTGGTGATAAGCCGCTGCGTTGTCCTGGGAAAGTAATCGCGAGCCAGTCGCACGAACTGCGGAAAGCCGGGATGCAGGAGCGGTTCGCCTTGCCCGCAGTATTCGATCTCATCCATAGCAAAGCCGTGCGCGCGCAGACTCCGCAACGTCTCCTCAAAAACCGCTAACTCCATGCGAAACGGTTTCGGACGGATCTTGATCTGCGTCAGATTCGAGCAGCCGGGGCAACGCAGGTTACACGCCAACGAAGGTTCGATTTGCAGCTTGCGGATGCGCTTCTCACTTAAAAGATCAATATACTCCTGATCTGCGCGGAAAAAGGCACAGGACGGGCAAACATTGGGCCACGGTACTCGGCCCTGCCGGAAGGCTTCCCGGATGCCGGTATAGTGATTATTGTGCAAAATAGACGCAATATCCGCGGTTGACCCGGCTGCCCCTACCTGCCCCAGGATAATCTTCTCCCCCGCGTCGTCATTACATGGAATATCGCCGTTACTTCGGATGTAGAGTGTGCTCAGAATTTCGCAGTTCACCGTGATCCTCCTCTATGAGGAAGTAACAGCGATAGGCGACCCGTAAGATACCTGTAGTGCCTATCGAGCGCGAGTATTGTAGCATCTATTATAACAGGAAACAACGGCCCGCCCTGTAACCGATTTGTAACCCGGTTGTACCCAGCCCCTGGTACACTGGTCCGGCAATACCCATCGGCGCCGTTCGCGGCATCACACCCTACCCTGGAGCGGTCCATGAATCCGGAGGCCAAGTCGGTCTCGTTTGTCTTGCGCTTTGTCTATGAGGAGCCGCTAGGCGAAGTGGAGAGCCTGGCCGGCACCTGGTACAGCGTCGTCCGCCACGTGCAGTCGAACACCGAACGGCACTTCACGCGGTGGGATGATGTCGTCGCCTTTATCGAGGATTATGTAAACCTGAATCGTGAGTCCGGACATGACTGAACCGAGCATCGGCATCGCCGCCGTGGGGACGTATATCCCGCGCACCTATATCACCGCCGCCGAGATCGCCGCCGCGACCGGCATCCCGGAGCAGGTCATCGTCACCAAGTTCGGGCTGGTGCGCAAGCCGGTGCCCGGCCCCGACGACCACACCAACGCGATGGCGCTGTGGGCGGCGCAAGATGCCCTGGCCGGCAGCGAGATCGCGCCCGACGAGATCGACGTGGTGCTCTGCACGACCGAGGAGTGGAAGGAGTACCCGCTTTGGACGGCGGGCATCAAGCTGGCCTACGACCTGGGCGCGCGCCGGGCCTGGGCCATCGACGTGCAGATGCGCTGCGGCACCACCATCGGCGCGCTCAAGCTGGCGCGCGGCCTCATGCTGGCCGAGCCGGATGTCAAGACAGTGCTGATCGCCGGGGGCTATCGCAACGGCGACCTGGTCGACTATCGCAACCCCCGTTCGCGCTTCATGAT
>JAICKM010000760.1 GCA_025927935.1 Chloroflexia bacterium
CACCCATTTATAAGTTCACCGCGAAGAAACGAAGGACACGAAGACAATTTGTATGAGTTTCGTTCTTCGCGTTCTTGGCGTCTTTGCAGTGCGGGCTAACGGTGTATGCCTGGAGGCCCGCGGCCCGGCTTGACAGCCCCCGGCGCGGTGCTATAATCGGTGGACTTACTCAAAAGGGGGATATAGCATGGCAATCAAGGAACGACCCGTATCGCCGGGGCCGGCGACTCCCGCGCGACGGCGGCGCCCGCTCTGGCAGATCCTGCTCCTGATTCTGGGCGGCACGGTGCTGGTGGTCATTTTGCTGGCCGTGGGCGTGCTGACCTGGCTGATTCGCAGCCCCCTGCCCACCACCAGCGGCACGGTGCGTATCCCCGGCCTCACCGCGCCCGTCACCGTCATCCGCGACAAGACCGGCATCCCCCATGTCACCGCCGCCAACAGCGCCGACCTGTTCAAAGCCCAGGGCTATGTCGTGGCTCAGGATCGCCTCTGGCAGATGGACTTTTATCGCCGGGTCGGCGCGGGCCGCCTGTCCGAGGTGCTGGGCAACGCCACGCTGGATACCGACCGCTTCGTCCGCACGGTCGGCTGGCGCCGGGCGGCGCAGAAGGAACTGGACGCCCTCCCCGACAGCTATAAGGCGATCTTGCAGGACTACGCCGACGGGGTCAACGCCTTCATCGACACTCACCTCGACTCGTTGCCTATCGAATTCACCATCCTGGGCTACAAGCCCGATCCCTGGACGCCGCTCGACACGGTGGCTTTCGGCAAGGTGATGGCCTGGGATCTCAGCGGCAACATGGACGAAGAGGAGACGCTGGCCGATCTGCAAGCCAAACTCGGTCTCGCGCGGGCGGCGGACCTGCTGCCCGATTATCCCGACGGTGGCACGACCATCGTCCAGCAGTCCGCGCTGCCGGGCAATCCGCTGGGCCGGGCGCCGGGGGCGTTGCGCCTCAGCGGCGTGTTCGGCTCCGACGAGACCTTCGGCCTCATCGGCAGCAACAACTGGGTGGTGGACGGCACGCGCAGCGTGAGCGGCCATCCCCTCCTGGCGAACGACCCGCACCTGGGCGTGCAGAACCCCTCGATCTGGTATGCAATGCAACTGCACGCCGACGACGGCAGCTTCGACGCCGAGGGCGTGACCTTCGCCGGGGCGCCGGGCATCGTCGTCGGGCACAACCGCGACATTGTATGGGGCGTGACCAATCTCGGCCCCGATACGCAGGATCTCTACGTGGAGACCCTCGACCCGGTAGGCCACCCCGGCCAATACGAATACCAGGGCCAGTGGCTGGCGCTCGACATCCTGACCGAAACGATCACCATCAAAGGCGCACCGGCCCAACCGTTGACCGTGCGCATGACTCGCCACGGCCCGCTGCTGAATGACGTGGATACGAGCCTTACGAAGCCCACCGCCCTGCAATGGACGGCTCTCATGCCCGGTGGCCTGCTGCCCGCGGTAATGAATGTAGATCGGGCGACCAACTGGGACGAGTTCCACCAGGCGCTCAGCAGTTGGGATGTCCCCGGCCAGAACTTCGTCTACGCCGACACTAAGGGCAACATCGGCTACCAGGCCACCGGGCGGTGGCCCATCCGCAAGAAAGGCGACGGCCAGGCGCCGGTGGACGGCGCGAGTGGCGACTATGAGTGGACCGGCTTTGTCCCCTATGACGAGATGCCCCGTGTATATAATCCGCCCGATCACTTCATCGTTACCGCCAATAACCGGGTGATCGGGCCAAATTATCCGTACCTGGTCAAAGCGCGCTGGGGCGCCTGGTTCCGCGCCGAGCGCATTACGCAGATGATCGAGGCCAAGCCGAAGCTCACTATCGACGACATCAAGGCGATCCACTACGACACGCACGATCTGCAAGCCGTCGAGATCGCCAAATATCTCGAGGCGGCGGGCGGCACGGACCCGGCCACCCAGCAAGCCGCCGCCCTGTTCAAAGGCTGGGACGGCAACATGAGCGTCGATGGCCCCGCCGCCGCGCTCTATGAGATCACCTACCAGCAAATTATGACCGGCACCTTTGCCGACGACCTGGGCGGCACGCTGGCCGCCGAGTACCTGGGCACCCTGCGCGACGAGTCGGCCATCCTGCTGAACAAGCTCGTCGCGGACCCGAACAACGCCTGGTGGGATGACACCCGCACGCCGCAGCACGAGACGCGCGACGACATCTTACGCAAGAGTCTCCAAGAGGCCGCCGGCATCCTGACCACGGGCCAGGGTGCGGACCCGGCGAAGTGGTCCTGGGGCGCCCTGCACACGATCACCTTCGCCCACACGCTCGGCGTGGCGAAGCCGCTGGATCGCTTGCTCAACATCGGTCCCTACCCCATGCCCGGCGATGCGTACACGGTGGCGACCGGCGGCTTTACCGAAAACAAGGACGGGCCGCACACCTATCGCCAGACGAGCCACCCGTCCATGCGCATGATCAACGACGCGGGCGACTGGGAGCAGATGCAACTGATCTTCGCGCCGGGCGAGTCGGGCCAGGTCGGCTCCAACCACTGGGACGACCAGGTGGCTGGCTGGCTCCACGGCCAGTACCGGATGATCCCCTGGTCCCCGGCTGCGGTCCAGCAAGCCGCCGACAGCACCCTCACGCTCGCACCTTAGCGAGTGCTGAGTGCTGAGTGGAGACGGGAGACGAGTGACGGATGCGTTGTAGGGGCCGGTTTGAAACCGGCCCGTTGGGCAGTTGAGTGGCGGCAGCGCGTACACGACCGGCGCGGGCATGGGCGCTACTCACGCCCTGATTGGGCGGAGACACCTGGTGATTCGGGTTTGTGAATTCGTTACCGGATGATATTGACAGCCCTTTCATGCGCTGCTATACTTCTCCGCCAAGCACGGGCGCGACTTGCTAGCCCGCTGCACGAGTAAGGGAGGATAGCGCACAACCGCATAGAGGAGGGCACCGCAATGGCACAGATAGGCGCACGGTTGGAACCTGAACCGGGCGATCTCACGCCCACGGTCGGGTCCGCAACTGATATTACGTCGTTGGGACGCAGCACTCCGAAACCGCAGCACGAACTCACCGCAACGGAAGACGTGGATGTGGCCGCGTGGGATCAGGTAGCGGCGATGGATGAGTTCCGGCAACTGGTGGCGGCCAAAGTCCGCTTCATCGCGCCGGCAACCATCTTTTTCATCGTCTACTACTTTGCCCTGCTCGTACTCGTGTGTTACGCACCGAGTTTCATGGATACCAAGATCCTTGGCCCGGTCAACCTGGCCTATCTCTTCGCCTTGTCGCAGTTCTTCATGGCCTGGATTCTGGCCTACGTATACCTGCGTAAAGCCGAGGGCTTTGATGCCCAGGCGAAGAACATCATCGCCAAACTCAAG
>JAICKM010000849.1 GCA_025927935.1 Chloroflexia bacterium
CCGCGACCGTGGGCCAGCCGTCCTGGTAGACCAGGCGGTCGATCAGCAAAATCCGGCGCACATCGCGGTCGCCGGAGATGCTCTCGTCCAGGCAGCGCCGCGCTGGATCAATCGCGTGGTATACGATCCAGTCATCTCCGGCGGCATCGCGGATCACGGAGTTATGGCCGGGCGCATCCCAGCGGGCGCTGCGGTGCAGAACTACGCTGTCCGGCGTGCTGAGCGCCACGGCGCGCGGCTCGAAAGGACCGGTCGCGTTCTCGGCGCGGGCCACCAGCACCGCATAGTGCGCGTTGTCGCCGCAGCAGTTGTCGCCGGAGTAAAACAGGTAGTAATACCCGTCGCGCGCCACGACATAGGCGGCCTCGATCAGTCGCTCGTAGCCCCGCGTGCCGTGCGGGTAGAGCAGCGGCAGCGGTTCCGTGCCCGGCTCGAAGCGGACCCGATCCGGAGCCAGGGGCTGCACGTAGATCGGGCCAAACCCTGACCCCCAGTACAACAACCGCTGCCCGGTCGCCGGGTCGTCAAACGCCATGGGATCGATATTGGCAAACCCCGGCCCGCAGCGCAGCGGCGTCCCGCTGTCGACGAACGGCCCGCCGGGCGCCGTCGCCACGGCGACGGCCAGGCACAACCCGTCGCCCCCATCGGGCGCGGCGGAGTAGTACATATAGTAGCGCCCATCGGCGGCGAGCACATGCGGTCCCCACAAGCGCTGTGTGTGCCGCGCCCATTCCGGCTTCCTCGGCAACGCGTCGCCCAGCCGATCCCAGTGGATGAGATCGGACGAGCGCGCCACCTGGATGTTCAACGTGCGCCCCGCGACGATGGTCTGCGTGGCATAGCCGTAGTACCAGCCGTCGCGGGCGCGCAGGATCATCGGATCGGGGAAGTCGGTGTCAAAAACCGGGTTGGTGTAAAACGTCATACAGCGTTGCTCCGTGCCGGGCCGCTCACCCGGCATACTTGGATTCAGGCCGGCCCTTGATGCCGACCTGCACGCGAAACAGGTCCCCGGCCCAGGGTTGGGCGGCGAGCTGGGCGGGATCGACCCCAGTCCAGGCGCTGGTGATGTACAACTCATCCAGCCCGGCGCCGCCAAAGGTGCAACTGGTCGGGCACTCGACCGGCAGGCGGATCTCGCGTTCCACCGCGCCGCCGGGATCGTAGCGCGTCACCTTCCAGCCGCCCCAGCGCGCGCTCCAGACCCCACCTTCGCTGTCCACGGCCAGCCCATCGGGGCCGCCCAACTCATCGGGCGTGGCGACGAAGAGCCGCCGGTTGGCGATGGCCCCGGTCGCCGCATCGAAATCATAAGCGTAAATGACCTGGCGTGGCGTATCCGTGAGATACATCGTGCGGTTATCGGGACTCCAGCCGATGCCGTTGGAGATGGTCAAGCCGGTTTCCATCTGCTGGACGCTGCCGTCGGGGTCCAACCGGTAGAGGCTGCTGGTCGGGTCCACGCTCATGGTGCCGGCCCAGAAGCGCCCCCTGCAGTCCACCGCGCCGTCGTTGAAGCGCGATTCGGGCCGGTGGGCCTCTGGGTCGGCGAGAAAGCGCAGGGCTTGCGTCTCCGGCTCCCAGACGGCGAACCCATCGCGCGTGGCGAGGATGAGGCCCCCGGCGGCCCGGAAGCCCAGCGCGCTCACCGGCAAGCCGACCACGCAGCGCTCCTGCGCGCCCGTGGCCGGGTCGAAGCGGTGAAAGGCGTCGTTTTCGATGTCCACCCAGTAGAGCGCCTGCTCATCCACATTCCAGCGCGGGCCTTCGCCCAGCCGGTTTTGCACCGCTAACACGTGTTCGACTTCGCTCACAGGCCACGCTCCTTTCCAGCGCTCCGCCTCCGTGCGGAGCGCAAGCCCAGTGTAAACGAGCCGGCGCGCGAATGCAACAAGCATAGCGCATCCCAACACCATGCGCTATACTGCACCATGAGTTCGCCGAGGGAGCTACCACAAGGAGAGTAGGCGCCCATGGCTCTGCGTCTGCCGCTGCGCGTTCGCACCGCCGCCCGCCCGGTGGCCTGGGTCCACCGGGGTGTGACGCTGGGCGCGCTGGCGGGCCTCACGGGCGCCGCCGGCGAAGCACTCTTGCTCCAGCCGGACCGGCGCGCCGCCGGGACCATCGTGCTGGCGGCGGCCATGATCCTGGCCGGCCTCGCCTGGCGCAGCTTCCGCGAACCGGCGCAGGCGATAGAAGCTGCCGATGCGCCGACCCGGATCGGCATCCGGATGCCGGCGTGGCGCCTGGCGGGCATCGGCGGGGCGTTGCTGCTGGCGGGTGCGAGCGTCGTCGCCTGGGGTGCCGATCCCGACGCAGTCTTTGGCCTCCAGGGCTGGCTCTGGCTGGCATCCATGGCGCTGCTGGTCGCCGCGGGCGCGCGCTGGTATCCGGCAACGGGCCGGGCGCCCGATCTCGGCCCGGCCCGGTCGCGCGCCGAAGCCGCCGGGTTCGTTGGGCTGATCGCGCTGGCCCTCGTCACCTACTGCGCGGATCTAGACACCATCCCCTGGCGCTTCCACTGGGACGAACTGATCGCCGCCCGCGAGGCGGGCACCTTCGCCGCCGGGCCGGGCATGTCGCTGTTCACCACGACCTGGGACGGCACCGGCCTGCCCAGCCTGCCCTTCGCCTTCGTGGGCGGGGTTATGCGCCTGGCCGAGCCGGGCCTGGGCGGCGAACGGCTGGGCGTCGCCCTGATCGGTGCGCTGACCGTGATTCCCCTCTACGGGCTGGCTCGGCTGATCGCCGGGCGCACGGCGGCCCTGCTGGCGGGCTTCGCCTGGGCGACCTCGGCGGTCGCCATCCACTACAGCCGCATTTCCATCGTCAACATCACCACCGCCTTCGCCTGGACGGTCTGTTTCTACTTTGTGC
>JAICKM010000978.1 GCA_025927935.1 Chloroflexia bacterium
TCATGGTGCAGCATTATCTCCACCTGGCCGCGCCCATCCTGGCGAACTTTCCCCCACGCCCCGGCGAAGGCTTTCCCGATGCGCCGCCTGTCTCGGCGGAATAACCGCGCGCCCTATACCAGGACGCAAAACTCTGACAGAATGGGGGCGCCCCGGCCGGCAGGGGCGCCCCTATTTGCTTCGATCCGGCTAGCGGCCTCGTCCTTACAGCCGCAGGATCAGCCCCTCGTCTGCCTTCAGTCCCAGACTGGACAGGTCCACAGCCCCGGAGCGACCGGGCACAGTTGACAGCAGGATCTGGGCGGATGCCGGACCGGAGGTCGACTGGAACACCTGGGGCGCGTGGCTGAAGTTCAACACGACCACTAGCTTTTGCCCGTCGTGCTCGCGCGCGAACGCGAAGAGATCAGCCGAACCCGACGGCACTTCCGCGTAATTGCCGACACTCAGCGCGAGCGTGGCCCGGCGCAAGGCGAGCAGGGTGCGCACAAAGGTGAGCATCGACGCTGGATCGTCGCGCTCCGCCGCCACGTTGTACGCCGGATAGTCCGCGGCCACCGGCAGCCAGGGCGTGCCGGTGGTGAACCCGCCGTGGGGCGAGGCATCCCACTGCATCGGCGTGCGCTCCGGGTCGCGGCCCAAGCCCAGCCCCGGTTTGCCCAGCTCCTGCGGGTCGCGCACAAGTTCGGGCGGGATCTCGCCGTCCACCATCGCCAGTTCGTCGCCGTAATAGCAGGTGGGCGTGCCGCGCAGGGTCAGCAGCAGCATCGCGGCCACCCGCGCCTGCGCGCGCCCGACCCGTGTGGCGATGCGGTGCTGGTCGTGGTTGCCCAGCACCCAGTTGGGCCAGCCCAGCGCGGGGAGCAGTGCTTCGTAGGCGCTGACGGCGCGGCCAATGATTGTGGCATCCCAGGGCAGCAAGATCAACTGGAAGTTGAAGGGCAGATGGACCTCGTCCATGTTCGCCCCATAATATTTCATCAGCTCCGCGGGATCCAGATAGATCTCGCCGATGATGACCCGGTCGTCGTAGGCGTCGAACAGCCGGCGCATGCGGCGGGCGATGTCGTGCACTTCGGGCCGGTTGTAGCTGTAGACAGGGATTTGGGCACGGGCCGGGTCCTGGCCGGGTTGGAAATCCGGGTTGGCCGGGTTGTCGCGAAAGAGCGCGTCCTTGACCATGTAGTAGATGACATCGACCCGGAAGCCGTCCACCCCTTTATCCAGCCAGAAGCGGATCGCGTCGAACACCGCGGCCTCGACTTCGGGGTTGCGCCAGTTGAGATCCGGCTGCTCCACGGCGAAAGAGTGGAGGTAGTACTGCCCGGTTGGCTCATCCCACTGCCAGGCGCTGCCGCCGAACGCACTCAGCCAGTTATTCGGCGGGCCGCCGCCGGGCGCCGCGTCGCGCCAGATGTACCAGTCGCGCTTCGGATTGTCGCGCGACGCCCGTGACTCCTGGAACCAGGCATGCTCGTCGGAGGTGTGGTTGGGCACCAGGTCCAGGAGCAGCTTCATCCCTCGCTGGTGGACATCGGCCAGCAGCCGGTCGAAGTCGGCCATTGTGCCGAACATCGGCTCGATGCCGGTGTAATCGGCCACATCATAGCCGAAGTCGGCCATCGGCGACGGATAGATCGGCGACAGCCAGACGGCATCGACGCCCAGCCATTGCAAATAATCAAGCCGGGCCGTAATGCCCGGCAAATCGCCGATGCCGTCGCCGTTGCTGTCCATAAAGCTGCGCGGGTAGATCTGGTAGATCACGCCTTCTTGCCACCACAGATGTTGCTTGGACATATCACTCCTCACCTTGCGTACATGAACCCTGGTCCAGCGGGTGCGCGGCGCAGTGCCCTGGAAACCCCGCCGGGGTTGGCGCCGCCCGGCTCGCCCCCGGCGATCTTTGCACCATAGAACGAGGAGAGCGGCCAAGCATGATTATCGGAGCTACGCTCTTATCGCACGAGGTCGGGGGCGTAGTTGTGACGGCAAGGGCCGGTTTAAAACCGGCCCCTACACGGGCTGTGAGGGCGGGGTGCGGCAAGGGCCGGTTGCAAACCGGGCCTACACGGGCTACGGCGGGCGGGCCGGCGGCTAGAGGCCGATGCGCTCCAGCACGCGCTGCACGACCCAGATAATGATCGGCAAGAGGAAGGCCAGCCCGAGACTGCTCACTGTCTCCGTCCGCCACGGCCAGGTGCGCA
>JAICKM010000210.1 GCA_025927935.1 Chloroflexia bacterium
GGATGGCCGCTACCCCGAAGACCAACTGGAAGCCATTGCTGAATTGCACCACGCCACGAACCTCGCGCCGCGCGGCGACCTGGACGAAGAAGTCATCGTCATGACCCCGCAACGCCTGCGCGACGGCGACGACGCCAACGAGCAGCAAGGCTATTCGCGGTGGAGCATCTACGCCCGCGAGATCGCCACCGGCAAGCTGGCCGGATTTACCGAGCTATACTGGCACCCCGACCAGCCGACCCTGGCCTGGCAAGGCTGGACCGCCGTGTGGCCGCAATACCGCAACAAGGGCCTGGGGCGCCGGCTCAAGGCGGCCATGATCGCCAAGCTCCTCGCCGAGCGCCCGCAGGTGACGCGCGTGCGCACTGAGAACGCCGACTCCAACGCGCCCATGTTGCAGATCAACTATGAACTGGGCTTTCGACCGTATCAGGGATCCGACGTGTGGGAGGTGCCGCTCGATACGGTCGAACAATACCTCGCCACCCGCCCATAATGCTCCGCTGTGGCGGCGCGGGCGGGCGCATTTCCTCCCCAGCAGACTCATTTTGCCGCGCAGGACGATACGCCCTGCGCGCGTCGTGAATCCTTGCCGAAACGTGCCCTCATTGCCCATCGCCGGCCACGCATCGCGGCCTGATCTCTGCTATAATAGTCGTAGAACGTGCCGGCCGGTCACGGCGGTCGGATGTGAGCGAGAGGAGCTGGTGGCAATGCGTAAAATTTTCAGCTACATCTTTTTCCTGTTGGGGCTGCTGGTCATGATCCTGAGCATCCTGAATATCTTCAACCTCCTCGATCTCCAGGTCGACCTGTGGGTAGCCGTCGCCATGGCGGCGTTCGGGCTGATTCTCTGCCTGATCGCCTTTTTCATGCTGGCGCCGGAGGGCGGCGCCAACCCGGACGAGCTAGCATAAAGCCGGGCGCGGGGCAATAGCCCGAAGGTCCTGGTACCCTGGCCCAAAAGTCCCGTTGTGGCAGCAAAGCCTTGCACGGTTCTTGCTTATTAGCTACAATATGCACATGCCCCCCGCGGGTTCAGAAACCGGCCCGCCGGGTGCGGCAAAACGCAAAACCTTTTGCATGTGCAGCGCGTTAATAGTATTGAGTGCCCGGTTACTATACATGCCATGGCGCCGAGGAGTCTAGAATCATGCACACGCTGTTTGCAAGCGGCATCATCGAAAAAATCATCAAAGCTGTCCGCGACCTCGCCGACGCCGTGACGCCCCGCCCCACGCCGGTCCCCGTTCCCGTGCCTGTCCGCGTGCCGCAACCACGGCTAGAACGCCGCTAACCAACCAATCACGGGGCCGCCGGCCCCAACTATAACGCGCCCCCAGGAGGCTCCCGCCAAGCACGGGAGCCTCTGCTATTTTTCCCGCCAACCCACGGCATAGCCCTTGCACGGCATCCGGCAAAACCAGAGCGTCCGGGTAGGCCGTATAGGATCATAGCACCCGTGCACCACGACGAGGAGGATATCGTTGATAACCCAATGGGTCCGAGTAGCGGCGGCAGCGGATCTGCCGCCGGGAGAAAAGATGGCCGTCGCAGTGGCCGGAGAAGAAATCGCACTGTTCAATGTGGACGGCACTGTTTATGCAATTGGCGACATCTGCACGCACGCCGAAGCCTCGCTCTCCGAAGGCGACTTTTACGATAATATGGTCGAATGCCCGCTCCACGGCTCGGGGTTCGACGTGACGACCGGCAAAGCGATGGTGCTGCCGGCGATGGGCAACAGCGGCAAATACGCGGTCAAGGTCGAGGATGGCGCGATCTTTGTCGATCCCGTGCCGGTGACGCCGCGTTCTACACGCTAACGACCGCGATGTGCTGCGCGCCGCGCACTCAAGTGCGCGGCGCCACGCAAACTCACCTCATTCCCCCGCCTGACGTGCCGTATCCTGAACTGCCCGGCGGATAGAGGTTGTATGAATCTATTGCACGACATGTGGAGCTACTTGACCACCAACAGCGATCGCTTTGGGCAAGCGGTCAACACGCACCTGGCCCTGAGCGGCCTGGCGCTCCTGTTCGCGCTGATCGCATGTGTGCCGTTAGGTATCCTCACCAGCCGGTGGGGCGCGGGCGGGCGGATGGTGCTCAACGTGGTCGGCGTGGCGCGAGTCGTGCCGAGCCTGGCCGTGCTGATGTTGTTGCTGCCGATCATGGGCACAGGCTTCCCCCCCTCGCTGGTGGCGCTGACCTTGCTAGCCTGCCCGCCGATCCTGATCAACACCGACGCCGGGCTGCGCGGGATCGACCCCGGCATCGTGGAGGCCGGGCGGGGTATCGGCTATACGCCCCTGCGCCTGTTGCGCGAAGTGCAATTGCCGCTGGCCCTGCCGGTCATCCTGGCCGGCGTGCGGACGGCGGCGGTCGAGGTGATTGCCAGCGCGACCCTGGCGACCTTTATCGGCGGCGGCGGCCTGGGCCAGTTCATCGTGGCGGGGCTGGCGCTGTCGAATAACGGCATTTTACTGGTGGGAGCCATTCCCATCGCGATTTTGGCGCTAGTGGTCGAAGCGTTGCTGGGGAGGATGCAACGGGCCGTCGTCCCGCCAGGAGCCCGGACCGGGCGGGCTTGAGCTATGCCGGGCGACTACCAGGAGTGATGGCAGGATTGAATTGATTGTAGGAGCAGGAGGAAAGATGCGATGAAACGCAAGCGCTGGGCACTAATTGCCGGCTTATTCTTAACCCTGAGCATGTTGCTCACGGCCTGCGGCGCGGAAGCCACGCCCACCACGGTACCGGCGCCCGCCGCGGCGGCCACCGACACCCCGGCCGCTGCCGCCGCGGCGACCAACACCACGGCGCCCGCTGCCGCCGCAACGGACACCACGGCGCCCGCCACCGCTGCGACGGATACCCCGGCCATGGCCGGCACAACCCCCACCACGGCGGCGAGCACCGGCGGCAGCGCCGCGGGCAAGAAGGTGGTCGTTAGCTCCAAGAACTTCACCGAGGAAGAGATCATCGGCGAGATGTACGCGCTGATGCTGGAGCAGGCGGGCATCCCGGTGGAACGCAAACTGAACCTCGGCACCGCCGACATCGCCCAGGCCGCGCTGGTCAAGGGCGACATCAGCCTCTACCCGGAATACACCGGCACCGGCCTGACCGTCATCCTCAAGCAGCCGGTGATAAACGACGACCAGGCCGTCTACGACAAAGTGAAGCAGATGTATGAGGACCAGTTCAAGCTGACCTGGCTCGACCAGTCGCCCATGAACGACACCCAGGCGCTGGCCACGACCCATGCCGTGGCCGACAAGTACAGCCTGAAGACCCTGTCCGATCTTTCGACTAAGGCCGGCGAGTTGCGCCTAGCCTCGATCCCTGAGTTCCAGGATCGGCCCGACGGGCTGCCCGGTCTGAAGAAGGTCTACGGCGGCTTCGACTTCAAGAGTGTCGATATCTTCGACATCGGCCTGAAGTACAAGGCCCTGCTGGACGGCAACGCGGATGTGGCCGTGGCCTTCAGCACCGACGGCGCCATCGCCGGCGACAACCTGCTGGTGCTCGAAGACGACAAGAAACTGTGGCCCCCGTACCATGTCGCCCCGGTGGTCCGCGACGACGTGCTGGCGGCCTATCCGCAGATCGCCGACGTCTTGAACGGCCTGTCGCCCAAGATCACCAACGACATGATCGCCGCCCTCAACTGGGAAGTGGACGGCAAAAAGCGCGACTATGCCGACGTGGCGAAAGAGTGGCTGACCAACCAGGGCCTGCTCAAGAAGTAAGTATCGCGCGCCGGGGCGCCCCGACGGCGCCCCGGCCTCACCCGAAAGGCCCGGCTCTCATGAACAGCAACGCGCCGGCGGCAATCGTCTTCGATCACGCGCGGAAGGAGTTTCCGGGCGCCGCGCGGCCCGCCGTCGCGGACGCCACGTTTGACGTGCCGCACGGCCACCTGGTCGTGCTGCTCGGCCCATCCGGCTGCGGCAAAACCACCCTGCTCAAGAGCGTGAATCGCCTCTATGAGCTGACAGCGGGGCGCATCCTCGTCGAGGGTACGGACATCGCCGCCACCCCGATTGCCGATCTGCGCCGCCGCATCGGCTATGTCATCCAGAGCGTCGGCCTGTTTCCGCATATGCGCGTGGCGCGCAACATCGGGGTCGTGCCCCACCTGCTCGGCTGGGACAAGGCGCGCACGGACGCCCGCGTGGACGAACTGCTGGATCTGGTGGGCCTGCCGCCCGCCGAATACCGCAACCGCTATCCCGCCCAACTGTCCGGCGGGCAGCAGCAGCGTGTGGGCCTGGCCCGCGCCCTGGCCGCCGACCCGCCGATTATGCTGATGGACGAACCCTTCGCCGCCATCGACAACATCACCCGCACCCGGTTGCAAGACGCGCTGCTCGACATCCAGCGCACCGTGCGCAAGACGATCCTCTTCGTCACCCACGATGTGGAAGAGGCGTTGCGCCTGGCCGACGAGATCGTGGTCATGCGCGAGGGGCATGTGCTACAATACGACACGCCGTTGAACCTGCTGACCCGCCCCGCCGACGCGTTCGTGGCCCGCCTGCTCGGCGCCGACGACGTGCTGCGCCGCCTGAGCCTGGTGTCTGTCGGCGCGCTGATGGAGCCGGCGGACGGCATGCCCCCCGGCGGCCCCGCCCTGTCGCCCACCGACGATCTGCGCCATGCGCTGGGCGCGCTGCTCGCCGAGGGCCGCGACAGCCTGCCGGTCCGCGACGAGGCGGGCCAGATCCTCGGTTGCCTCAGCCTGCCCGCGCTGCGCCGCCTGGCCGGGCAGCCGGAAGTCATGAGCGCCGAGTAAGATGGACTACCTGCTGAACCACTTCGACCGGGTGTGGCCGCGCTTCGTCGAGCACTTGCAGATCACCGGGCTGACGCTGGCCCTTGCTTTATTGATCGCTCTGCCTGTCGGGCTGCTCATCAGCCGCTGGCCGCGCCTGAACACGCCCGTGCTGGGGCTGTTCGGCGTCATTTATACGATCCCTAGCCTGGCGCTGTTTGCCTTCATGATCCCATTCCTGGGCCTGGGCACGCAGACCGCCGTGATCGTGCTGGTCGCCTACTCGCAACTGGCCCTGGTGCGCAACATCAACATCGCCTTCCGCGGCCTGGACCCGGCGGTGCTGGAAGCCGCCCGCGGGATCGGCATGACCCCGCGCCAGGTGTTGTGGCAGGTCGAACTGCCGCTGGCGATCCCGGTGATCCTGGCCGGAGTGCGCATCGCCACGCTGGCGATCATCAGCCTGGCAACCATCGCCGCCTGGATCGGCGCGGGGGGGCTGGGCCAGATGCTGCTCAACGGCGTGAGCCAGGACAACCCGAACGTGGTTATCGCCGGGGTCATCTGTGTCACGGCGCTGGCCCTGGCCGCCGACGGCCTGTTTCGCTTGATCGAGTGGACGCTCAGTCCCTATCGCCGCCCGCTCTCCGGCCCCCGCCGGCGCGCGCTGGACGCTACCATCCCGGAGCACGTATGATCATATCACCGCCCGATAGTCCCGCCCCCGCCGTGGTGCCCGCGCGCCCCGGCGCCGTCCTCGCCTATATGGGGCGCCTCGCCATCCTCACCGCCGGGCTGTTCTGCTTTGCGGTTGGCGTCGTGTTGACCTTCAAATCGCAACTCGGCCTCGGCCCGTGGGATTGCTTTCACCTGGGCCTGAGCCTGCACCTGCCGGTTACCGTGGGCGAAGCCAGCATCATCACCGGCGGATTGGTGATCCTGCTGTCGCTGTTGCTGGGCGTGCGCCCCGGCGTGGGCACCATCGGTAACATGGTGTTGATCGGCCTTTTCTTCGACCTGGTGTATCCGCTGGTGCCGGAGCTGGATCACCCGGCCCTGATCTGGCAACTGATCGTGGACGTGCTGGGCGTCGTGATCGTCGGCATCGGATCGGGCCTGTACATCAAGGCCGGGCTGGGCGCCGGGCCGCGCGACAGCCTGATGCTGGCCCTGACCCGGCGCACCGGCCAGCGTGTGTCCCTCATGCGCGCCCTGGTCGAGTTGAGTGCGCTGACCATCGGGTTTCTCATGGGCGGCACGGTAGGGATCGGCACGCTGGTCTTCGCCTTCGGCGTGGGGCCGGCTGTCGAACTGGGCTTCCGCCTGCTACGCGTCGAAGCGCACCATTAGGCGGCGCCGCACCATGAACAAGCGCCCCATCATCGTTCTCATCCTGGCCCTGACGCTGCTGCCCGGCTGCATGGGCGAGCAAACGCCGCTTGTTCCGACGCCGCAGGCGCCAACCCCCGCCCCGGCGTCCCCGACGGCCGCCGCCACGGCGACAGCCTTGCCCCCGACGGTTGGCCCCACCGATACGGCTGTGCCGTCGCCAACACTCGCCGCGCCCACGGATACCCCAGGGCTGCCATCCCCGACTCCGAGCAGCGTGCCGCCCACCGCGGAGCCACCTTCGGCCACGCCGGTCCCGCTCCCGGCCACGGCTACCCTGGTCCCCTCTCCGGCCACGGCTACCCCGCGCCCCGCGCCCACCACGGCAGCGGCCCAGCCGGGCGTCACCGTGCTGGCGAGTGGCTTCGGCAGCCCCGACGACCTGGCCGTGGACCCGCGCGACGGCACGATCTACTTCGGCGACTTCGGCAACAGTGCCGTCAACCGGCTTCCGCCGGAGGGCGGCACGCCGGTGCCCGTGGCGACGGGCATCCAGGAGCCGGAAGGCATCGTGGTGCTGGACGATGGGCGCTTGATCGTGGCCGAGCAAAAGACGAACCGCATCCTGCTGGTCGATCCGCGGGACGGCAGCAAGCGCCTGCTGCGCCAGATGGAGAACAACACGGACCAGGACGGCATCGACGGGCTGGGCATCGACCGGGCGAACGGCGAACTGCTGGTGCCCGACAGCCCCAACAACCGCCTGCTGGCGATGAGCCTAGACGGCTCGGCCTTGCGCGTGATCGCGCGGGGCTTCCAGCGGCCCACCGGCGCGGCCCGCTTGCCCGGCGGCGACATCCTGGTGGCTGCCGAGTTCGGCAACGCGCTCTACCGCGTCACCCCGGCGGGCAAGAGCACCCGCATCGCCACGATGTACCAGCCCGAGGACGTGGTGGTGGACGCGCAAGGCATGGCTTATGTCAACTCGCTGGGCGGCGCGATCTACAAGGTCGATCCCAATACGGGCACGCGCACGACCCTGCTCACCGGCCTCAAGCTGCCCCATGGCCTGGATGTGGACCCGCAAGGCCGGCTGGTGATCGCCGAAGCCGGGCGCAACCGCATCTTCCGCCTCGTCCCCTGATCCGGCGCCCACACCCGTTCGTAACCGTTTTCGATCACCCCACAATGTACTGGTTGACAAGCGAATAGCAAGCGAAAGAGCAGCGAAGTACCTCATAGTACCGCAACACCAGCGCCCAGGCGGCCTTACCCCGCCCCCTGCTCCCAGATCAGAGAGTTCCCTCGGATAGCTCTGCCCGCGCCCTTCTGGAGGACCGGCCGCGCGGGCACACGCTACTCCCTGCCTTCCGGCAGCGACGGTCGAGCGTCGCGTGCGTTCCCGGCATAACCAAAGGCGCGCTCGCGGTTGGTAGCAGCAACCGCGGTACTTCCGCCTGCAAGATTAGTCGATTGGTGTTCCCGGCCCATGGTTGGCATGGTCCCGGATAGCCGGTTTGCGCCCTGCGCGCAGCGTGTAAGACTTCAGTACTGTTGCTGAAAAGGAGCATACGATAATGTCCGACGAGAATACGGAAGCGATGAACGAGAAGCCTGTAGACGGCGACACCGCTCCCCAGGCGGGGAGCGGCGAGAACGGCGATTTCCGCATCGAGGGCCAGGTCCAACTGGAGACGGCCGAGAACACGCGCAGCGAAATGGCATTGCGCGCCACCGCCTTCGGCAAGGGCGGGCAGTTGCTGGGCAGCGCCGATGTGGATACCAAGGGCAACTTCAGCATCCCGGTCGATCTGGTCCGGCCCGTGGATGTGGACCTGTATATCGGCCCGGCGGGCGATCAGCAGCCGATCCGCGAGTCCTCCGCCTTTAGCCAATCGTTTTCCGCGCAAGACTGGGTGGGCGAGGGCCAGGTCTTCCGCCTGCAACCCAACCTTATCATCCCGCGATTCATCTGGTGGCCCTGGCGGCCCACGCGCATCTGCGTCTCCGGGCGCATCCGCAAAGTCCACAGCGAGCACGGCCACACGGAGTCCTGCCCGGTGCCCTACGTCAAGGTCGAGATCTTCGACGTGGACCGCGAAGGCTGCTGGTGGCCGTATATCCTGCGCTGGTGGGACAAGCTGGTCGACCGCCCGGTCATCCGCGTGCCCGAACTGCTGAAGGAGCGGCTAGTATTCCCGCGACCCACCCCGCCCGATCCCATCGGCCCGGTGGCGCGCTTCGCGGGCTTAGTCAACCCCGGCGTGATCGCCGGCTTCAACCCGCAGCCCGACCCGCCCGGCGTGATCCGTGCGCTGGACGAAGTGATGCTCAACCCCCAGCCGTTGCCGCCGCGCGCCGAGATGGCGCAGGCCGAGCACAGCATGACCGCGACGCAGGCGCTGAGCGGGCACGTGGGCGAAATGCAGACGCTGGCCGCCGGTCTCGCCACGAGCGTGGAAAACCTGACCCTGACTTCCAAGATCGCCCCCTGGCAGATCTTCCCATTCTGCTTCTACAGCCGGCAGTTGATCTGCCAGACCTATACGGATTGCCAGGGCTACTTCCGCTGCTGCTTCTACTGGTGGCCCCTGCACTTCCGCCGCGGGCGCCTGCGGTTCGACAGCCGGCCCGACATCATCATCCGCGTCACCCAGGTCATCAACGGCGTGCCCACGGTCATCTATATGGACCCGTACACCAGCACGCGCTGGAACGTGACCAACGCCTATATCGACCTGACGCTGGACAACGAAGAGGTGCAGTGCGGCAGCGACCGCTGCCCCGATCCGCCGCCCAGCGGGCCGGAAGTCTTCCTCACCCGCATCGGCGAGGACGAGATCTACAAGATCGACCAGAGCAACGGCCTCTATCCGAACGCGGCCAGCCCCGATGTGGACCTGTCGATCAGCAACCTGGCCTACGGCGGCGACCTGGTGGTGCATGCCGACTTCGGGGCCGCGCTCAGCAGCGGGGCGCCTAAGCGCTACTACCGGCTCTCTTACGCGAAGAAGACCGGCCCGGCCACCCCGCCGGATGCGGCCTTCCAGCCGATCACCAGCCCGAGTAGCGGCCTGTCCGACACGCGGGTCAACAAGATCACTTTCGCCAGCGATACCTACTTCCTGGGACCGCAGACGGTCGGCGTGCAGCCGGGCCTGTACGAGGTCCGCGACACGGTACACTATCACTGGTACAACCAGGACAAGATCGTCGAGTGGTGGAGCTGGGTGGACGAGCCGGGCACGGGCGCCTATGTGCTGCGCCTGGAAGTGTTCGACGAGTTGGGCAACAAGCTGACCACGGCTTCCGGCCTGGTCAACTACCTGGACGGCACGCACGTCCCGACCAGCCCGGCGACGCCGCTGCCCCCCATGATCGATCACTGCGACATGGTGATCACCCTGGACAACAAGGGCGTGGATGTGGTGTTGCACACGCCCGCCACCAACGACTGCGGCCTGATCGAGTGGACGCCGGGGCTGACGCTCAACTTCGACGTGAACGTCCACCAGGGGCACGGGCGGTTGCATGCGTGGGGCCTGTACTACACTAAGGGCACCGATCCCACGCCGCACGGCCTGGGCGGCGGCACGTCAAACAGCGGGGCGCCCGACC
>JAICKM010000979.1 GCA_025927935.1 Chloroflexia bacterium
ACGCCGGGGCGATCATCTCCGGCTCGGCCGGCACCGCGCAGGCGAAGAAGGAAGCGCTTGAGAAGGTCGGCGTCCGCGTCGGCAAGACCCCCAGCGAGACCGCCCGCCTCGCCCGCGAGATCATCCTGTCGTTGTAGCGTCATAAAGCCGAAGGACCCGGACCGCGAGCCCGCGGACGGGTCCTTCGCGTCGTTCCCGCAGTTCGCCCGCGCTCAGGGGGCGCGGCTGGGGCCGAAGCGGCCAGTGACCCAGGCGACGATGTCGGTGATCGGGGCGCCGGGGCCGAAGATCTGCGCCACGCCCAGTGCCCGCAGCGCGGCCGCGTCGGCGTCGGGGATGATCCCGCCGCCGAAGACGGTGATATCGGTCGCGTTCTGCTCGGCCAGCAGGTCGATAACCCGGGCGAACAGCGTCATGTGTGCGCCGGATAGCACGGACAGGCCGATGGCGTTGACGTCCTCTTGGATGGCGGCGGTGACGATTTGCTCGGGCGTCTGGTGCAAGCCGGTGTAAATAACCTCGACCCCGGCGTCGCGCAGCGCCCGGGCGACCACCTTCGCGCCCCGGTCATGCCCGTCGAGGCCGGCCTTCGCCACGATCACCCGGATCTTGCCCGCGCTCGCTGCCACTGCCGCCTCCCTATCGCCTAGCAACCACGATAGTGCGGGAGCCGTCGGCGCCCCATGTGAGGATCGCCATACTCCCCCGCTAGTACACGCAGGGGATGCCGTACCTGGCCTGCGCCTTGACCGTTACCGAGGCGCCGTTTTGGGTGGTGTAGGCCGGAACGCTTGACGTTGGGGTTGGCGAGGCGGTGACGGTCGGGGGCGCGGAGCCACCCGAGCCGGCCGCCGCGCTGAGCGCGGTCGGCACCGCGGTGGTGGCCTGGCCGAGGAAGACCTGCACGTGCCCGGCCGCTACCGAAGTGCCTGCGGTCGCCGTGACCCCGAAGTACTTGGCGATGACGGCCGCATTGGCCGCCGCGCCCGCGCCGTATCTCACGGTGGTCTGCGACTGGTGCGCGCCCGTCTGCACTGCCCCGGCCTTGTAGCCCTTGGTGACCAGCACCTGCGACACCAGGCCGGCCAGGCCATGGGTGAAGCCGCCGTTATAGACGTCCACCGTGACGGTGGAGGCGGGCGGCACCGAGACAGTCGGCCTGACGCTCGCCTTCGGCTTGGCGGTCGCCTTCGCGCCGCCCGCGGCCTTGGGCGGCGGCGCGGCGAACCCCTTCTTGACGATGGCCTTGATCTGCGCGGGGTCGACGATGTTGACCGCGCCGATCTGGCCGATGCTCTGCTGCCCGGTGATGGGCAGCGTGTGGAAGGTCATGTTCTGCCCGGTGAGCGCGTCCATCTCGCCGGCGAACTGCAGCAGGTTCCAGCCCTTGCTGGTGATCAGGTAGTTGCTGGCGAAGCTCATCAGCGAGTTGAGCCGGCCGATGTCGGTCAGCAGGCCATCGGTCTTCAGCTTCCACAGCACATAGTCGAGCACTGCCTGCTGGCGCGCGGTGCGGTCGAGGTCACCGCCGGGAAGGCTGTCTCGCTCCCGGACGAACGACAGGGCTTGCGCCGCGTCCAGGTGCTGGTAGCCCACCTTGAGGTTGGCCCCGGAGTTGGCGTCGGTCAGGTTCGCGCCGACCGGCTTGCCGCCGCCCCCGGGCCACGACTTGACGCACGCCTCGATGCCGCCGAAGGCCTTGGCCAGCATGTAAAAGCCGTCGAGGTTGAGCTCGGCGAAGTGGTCGATGTGCTGCCCGGTCAGGTGCTCGACGGTGGTGACCTCGGCGGCCCGCCCGGCCTCGTGTCCCTGGAACTCCTGCTGCCACTGCGGCATCTTGGGGTTGTGCTGGACGAGCCAGCTCTGCCGGGCCGCCTTGGCGTAGCCGTAGGCGTTGTCGATCTTGCTCATCGTGATGCCGTCGAAGCCGTACGTGCCGTACATCTTCACGTAGTCGTCACGCGGGATCGAGTAGCCGACGGCCTTGTGCCCGCCGTCGAAGATGTGGATGAGGATCAGCGTGTTTGTCGCGTTCCCGCCGTTATTTCCGATATGCATGATGTTGGTGAGGTAGCGCGGTAGCGGCTTCCCGCTCCAGTAGGTGCGAGATTCCAGGCCCATGACCAAGATGTTCATCGGCCCGGTGGACGGCCCCCCGGCCGCCACGGCGGAGTTGCCGGTGCTTTCCGCCTTGGACTGCGCGTA
>JAICKM010000119.1 GCA_025927935.1 Chloroflexia bacterium
AGCCGGGGGCGCGGGGTTCCCCGACGCGATCCCGGCGACGCGGCAAACCTTTGCCGATGTGCCGCCGGGCCACCCGTTCTGGGTGTACATCGAAACGCTGGCGCTCCACGGGACCATCTCCGGCTACGATTGCGGCGGGGCCGGGGAACCGTGCGACGCGCAGGGCCGGCCCTACTTCCGCCCGTATGCGGAGGTCACGCGCGGCCAGATCGCCAAGATCGTGGTCGGGGCGGTGGGCTGGGGCGGGACGACGGGCGGGCAGGTGTTCGAGGATGTGCCGCCGGGGCACCCGTTCTACGAGTGGATCGGGCAGGCGGCGGCGCATGGGATTTTGAGCGGCTACACGTGCGGGAGTGTGCCGGAGCCATGCGTCGAGCCGGCCCACCGGCCCTACTTCCGGCCTGCCGTGGCGGCGACGCGGGGGCAGATGAGCAAGATTATCGCCAACGCCTTCCCGGCGTCCCAGCCCTGCGCCGCAGGCGCGGGGCCGTGACGTGCCGCGGCGCCGTTTCGGGCAACAAAAATCGCCGGGTGCTTAGCACCCGGCGATTGCATTTCAGCGCGGTTTAGCCGGCCTGGCGCCACTCATATTGTGCCGAAGCGGCCATACCCTGTACATCTCGACCTAGATTGCCCAGATCGCTGTTCGCTTCGTCGGCGTAGCCGTCTTCAACATGGTTCGCCTGGCTGACGCGGGTGTAGTCCATGCGGGCGGCGGGCATCTGTGCGGTGCCCGACTCCCAGTCGGTAGTGGACTCGGCGATAGCCTGATATTCATCCGTCATTTTCATGGAATTGCGGCTCCTTTCCTGACGCGGATCGCGGACATGTAGCAGGGTCACGCGGATACACGGACCCAACCTGCCCACGCTGGCAGAAGGACGCCTTTGTGCTATGCGGTATTATAGCACCATCTGTTCCCCACCGCAAGCGTTTGGCACGACGAATATGACGGCGGAATCTCGTGCGCTCTGCACAAAAATGCCGGGGTCGGGCCTGTTGTCGATCAGGGTTCCATCCAGTGCACGTTGTTGGCAAAGTCCTTCATCGACCAGACGCCGGGAATGATCTGGCGGTGGATCATGAAAGCAGGATCCACCACGGGATCGGCATGGTCCCGCAGGCGGAACGCGCCATGATAGCCCCGCGCTTCCAGTTCGGCGACGATCTCCGCGTTATACGCGCCGAACGGATAGGACATGAACAGCGGTTTGTGGCCCAGCACCTCCTCCAGATCGCTTTCCGAGCGATTAAGCTGGTCTTTCACCTCGTCCATGGTCAGGATCGCTAGGTCGCGATGGTCCCAGGTATGGGTGCCGATGGTGTGCCCCCGGCGCTCCAGGTCCTTGAGCTGATCGGCGGTCATAAAGTAGCGCTTGCCGATGGTCACGGTGTCGATGAAGAATGCGCCCCGGTAGCCGTACTTTTCGAGCAGCGGCGCCGCATCGGTGTACTGCTCGCTGTTGTCGTCGTCGAAGGTGATCATGACCGGATGCGCGGGCAAGGTGTAGCCGCCGTGAATGGCATCGACCAATTGCTGCGGCGAGACCGACTCGTAATCGTTATGCTTGAGCCACTTCAGGTGCATCTCGAACTTGTTGAGCGGCACATCGTAATCGCCCGCGGCGGGCACGCCGAAGTGATGGTAAGCCAGGACCGCGATAGACGGCAGCAGGCCGGGCGTCGCCGACGGCGGCGCCGCGGTCGCGCTGGGTGGCGCCTCGGTGGCGGTTGCCGGGATAGCCGTGTTCGTAGGCGCGCCCGCCGTCGGCGTGGGCGCGACCGTAGCGGCGGGCACAAACGACGGCGCGATGGGGGTGTTGGCCGCGGTATTGCCGCCACAGGCGGCGGCCAGTACCGCCAGTGCAATCAGGCAGATCAGGGCGGCAGCACGCCTACTGCGTGCCGCAGGGATCGACAGGGACAAAACGGGACCTCGTTTAGTATGGGTATGGGATGGTGTACCTGTAGTGTCGGGTGGCCGCGGCGCTAACGCCGGACATGTGATAGCCGGATAATGCAATCTAACCGGAAAACCAACGCGCCGTCAAGGCGTACCGCGGCGCGGCGAACGAAGGAGTCTAATGGAAAGCCGTATCGAAGGCGCGCTGCGATAGGCCCCAGAGAAACATTAGCGCCAGCCCGTAAATCAGCGAGGCCTGGCTGTCTGTCCGGCCACGGGTGAGGGTAAACGCCAGCGGTATGGTCAGGAAGGTGCATACACCATACAGAAAGTGGATGCCATTGGCGGGCATCAGCCCCGTAAACACCAGAATCAGGCCGACGATGGCCTGGACCGCGAACAGGCCGGCGGCCAGGATCAGCGCGCCGTTAAAGTTGCCATCCGGGCCGCGCCGGCGCAGAAACAGCACGAGGCCCCAGACGCCTACGATGAATGTGTAGAGCAGGGCCATATTGGCAATGGTATGGTGGATCTGTTGCAGCATCGATCTGTCCTGTGCGGGTGGCCGCCCGCGATTAGCCCAATCCGCGCGGCATGATCCAGGCCGGGAATGCGCCGTCGACCAGCGGGATCGACTTGCCGGGATTGGCGGGGTTGACCAGGTAGATTTTATCGTTGTGGATTTGCTTGGGCGTGCCGTCGGCGCAACTCTGCTCCACCGCGCCATAGGCCAGCCATTGGTCGGGAGACCAGGTCAGGCCGCGCAGGAAGTAGTAGTCGTTCTCCGCCTGCGGCAGGCTAATGTTGATCGCTGATCCGCTGCCGGTGGGCCGGGCGACATGAATGGCGCCGGGGGAGGCGCACGCTGTCCGTACCGTCTGCTCGGCAAGCGCGATTTGCGTGCCGCTTGGCGAGAGGGCCAGGCCGCGCACCTGGCTGCCGCCGGGCGCCGTCAGGTCGGTGATCCGGCGGGTGGCAACATCAAGCGCGTGGAGTCGTAGCCCGTTCCCGGCGGCGTTCAGTGTGTTGCGGGGGGCGCCGGCAAACAAGATTCGATTGGTGTAATGGTATTGCAGCGGCGCACCGAAGACCCAGGCCCCATCGCCACTGGCGGGCCAGTTGGTCAGTTGGCGGGCCGGGCCGCCGCTGGTCGGGTAGGGGATCAGCCAGATATTCCCGCCACGCACGGCCATCACCTGGTTGTCGGCCGTCCACCCGGCGTAGTTCCCTTCGCCGAGGGTTTCCTCGGTGCCGGCTTTCACGTCGGCGACCACAAGCTGGTTATTCACCGAGGTGACGATATGCCGGCTGTCCTGCGCCCAGGGACCGTTGTACTTCACCCGGCTGACCTGCCCGGCGGCCAGGTCCAGCAGAAAGTAGCGGGGGCCGGTAGGGCCGCCCACGACGGTGTACAACAGCCGGGCGGCATCGGGCGAGGGGTTCAGGTCGATGACCCGGCCGGTACCCCCATCGGCGGCGGGCTGTGACAGCAATACGCGCGGGTCGTTGCCCTGGCGATCCACCGTCCAGATCTGGCCGTCGAGGCCGGCATAGGCCAGGCGCCAGCGCACATTGAGCTGCCCGGCGGGCACGGGGCGCGTCTGCACCCCGGCGCTGGGCGGCGGATTGGCCGGCGCGGGCGTGGCCGCCGGCAGGGTCGGCACGGCGCCAGGCGCGGGGGTGGGCAGGTTCAGCGAGTCCAGCGACGGCCCAAAACTCCCACTGGAATTGGCGTTCCCTTGCGGATGGGGCGTTTCCGGGGTGGGGCCGGGCGTGGTCTGGAGTCGTGGCTTAGCGGCTATCTGGGCGGCAGGCGCGTTGCTCAACCGCGCGGGTTCGCTACCGCAGGCCGCCAGCAACAGCCCACCGAGTACCAGGGCAGCAGCACAGGTCGCCGGGCCGCTCTGCCACAGGCGCCGGAGAGCTAGGATGCGCATAGGTTCACCTCTGCCTGGACCGATCTCTCGACGGGGATTGGGATGTGGATCAAGGCCGCTGCGTCACCAACGAACCGCGCGTGGATTTATGTTAATCCAGCAAGAGTATAGCATAGCCCGAAAGGGCTTGTCAACACGCGGAATCGCCCACGCTCGCGCCCACGCCGCGGGCCGGATCCCTCGCAACGGCACCCCGCGCTGAATCCTCGTAGCCAAGCGCAACCATCTTGCTTGTAGGAGCCGGTTTCAAACCGGCTCACGGTCTCAGTGCAGCAGGGAAATCCTGCGTCGGCTTTACCACCCAGGTCAAATACTATCTCAAGTAGTAACTATTGACATAATACTTATCAGAAAATCGGGTATCGAATATAGAAGATTTTCGGGCAATAGCCTTGACACGTTTGGAAAACTGTGGTAGTATACCTCCAGAGGCAATCAATCAGGGGAGCTAGACTTCCCCCAAGCGTGAGCGAAAGGAGAACTGCTGTATGTTCAAAATTAAAACTCACGTATTGGAGATGCGCTTTCAGGTGGATCGTTCGGGCCCTCGGTAAAAGGGGGCCGATTCTCGACCAGGGGAAGAGTCATTTTCTCGACGAATTCCCCAACGCAGCGAAAGACAAGTAAGGAGAGTTCCTTAGTGTATAAAGCGAACCTTCGTGTCTTGGAGATGCGTTATCAGGTTGATCTTACAGGTCCCTAGGTTGGGACCACGTAATGGTGGAGGTCCGGGTCGCGCCGGGCCTCCTTTTTTGTGCCTGCCGCGAGTGCGCACGACCAGCACAGTGGCCCGACCAGGCATGGATGGGCCGTCCCGGACAAAGGACAAGCCCCGATGGTTGGGCGGACCACCGGGGCTATCCAAAGGAGGAAAGTTCTTCTGTATAGTATAACGTCCATCCTCGCCCATCGCTTCCATCGCCGCCAAAGAGAATTGCCGCCAATTTTGGGCGGGCGGGAGCCCAATGCGCGGGGCAAAGGACAAGCCCCGATGGTTGGGCGGACCACCGGGGCTATCCAAAGGAGGAAAGTTCTTCTGTATAGTATAACGTCCATCCTCGCTCATCGCTTCCATCGGCGATCACGAGTTTTGAAGCTGTTTTGCGACGTAGTTTGGGCAAAAGATCGGGGCCGGTTTTGCAACCGGCCCCGATCTTTTGCCCGTGGCTCACCGGCCGCCGGACGGCTCTAGGTTTTGCTTTCCTCCGGGGCCAGGGCGCCCGTTTCGGTCAGCAGTTGCTCCATCTCCGTGAGATGCCCGCCGAATACGTCGAGGGCTTGCTTGACCGGCTCCGCCGAGGTCATGTCCACCCCCGCGTCACGTAGCAGGTCGATGGAGTAGGCGCTGCTGCCCCGCGACAGGAAGCGCAGATAGCGGTCCACCGCGGGCTGGCCTTCATCCACGATTTGCTGGGCGAGCGCGGTGGCCGCGGCGATACCCGTCGCATACTTGTAGACGTAGAAGCTGCTGTAGAAGTGGGGGATGCGCGCCCACTCGATAGCGATCACTTCGTCCGAGACCGTGCCGGCGCCGTGATAGCGCTTGTTCAGGTCGTAGTAGATCTCCGACAGGTGCTCGGCGGTCAGGGCCTCCCCGGCCTCGGCGGCTTCGTGGGTCAGCTTCTCGAACTCGGCAAACATCGTCTGCCGGTAGAGCGTGCCGCGAATAGTGTCGAGCTGGTTGTTCAGGATCGCCAGGCGCCGGCGCGGATCGGGCGTATTCTGCAACAGGTAGTGGGTGAGCAGCGCCTCGTTCAGCGTGGAAGCGACTTCGGCCACGAAGATCGTGTAGTTGCCGTAGGTATAGGGCTGCGTGCGCCGGGTGAAATACGAGTGCATCGTGTGGCCCAGTTCGTGAGCCAGCGTGAACATATCGTTGAGCGTGTCCTGGTAGTTCAGCAGAATGAAGGGCGAGGTATCGTAGGCGCCCCAGCTATAGGCGCCGGAACGCTTGTTGGGCGTCTCGTACACGTCGACCCAGCGGCTGTTTAGCCCGGTCTCCGCGGCCTGGCCGTATTCGGCGCCCAGCGGCTGGAGAGCCGCCAGCACCTGCTTGCGTGCGTCCTCGTAGGCTACCTCGTCGGATAGATCGGCCGCCAGCGGCACATGCAGGTCGTACATGTGCAACTCATCTAGACCAAGCACGCGCCGGCGCAGGGTCAGGTAGCGCTCCATCAGGTCCGTCCGGTCGTGCACGGCCTCGATGAGGTTGGTATAGACGCTGGGCGGGATATTGTCGGGGTGCAGCGCGGCTTCCAGGGCCGCGGGGTATTTGCGCGTGCGGGCGTAGAACAGGTTCTTCTTGACGTTGGCCGAGTAGAGCGCGGCGATGCTGTTGCGATGGGCGGTATACGCGCCGTGCAGCTTCATAAAAGCGTCGGCGCGCAACGCGCGGTTATTCGAGCGTATGAAGCGCTGATAGCGCCCCAGCGTGAGCTGGGTTTCCGAGCCTTCCTCGTCGGTGACGGTGCCGAACGTCAGGTCGGCATTGTTCAGCATACTGAAGACCGTGCTGGGCGCGGCGGCCAGTTCGCCGACCTGGGCCAGCAGTTGCTCTTCGGCTTGCGGCAGCACATGGGGCTTGCCGCGCAGCAGATCTTCAAAGTCGTGGGCGTAGACGCGCAGCCCCGGCTCCTCGTCCATGAGACGGTCCAGGGTGCCGTCGGGTTGGGCCAGCAACTCGGGCCGCACGAACGAGGTGGCGGCGTGGGCGCGCACGCCCAATTGCTGCACGCGGTCGGCCAGCGACTGGTAGGTGGCGTTGGCCGTATCTTCGTCCCGGCGCAGCAAGGCATAGATCGCCAGGCGGTCGAGCCGGCGGCTCAGCGTGTCCTGCAAGGTCATGGCGGCCAGCAACGTTTTCCCGTCGGCGGCCAGGCGGCCCTGATACGCGGTGAACTCATCGAGCAGCGCGGGCAGCGCCGCGTAGTCTTCTTCCCAGGCGGCATCCGTCGGGTAGATCGTGCTTAAGTCCCACGTATATTGCTCCGGGATTTCGGCGCGGGTGGGCAGTGTCTTATTCATGTACAGGCGATCCTCTCTCTCCCTAGCGAGCCGGGTCCGGCGTGGACGGGCGGCATGCTAACACTCATGAGCTTCTATTATACTATACTCTGTCCGCTGCTCAACGGCCCGGCGAGTGGTCGGTGGTCAGTGATCAGTGATTAGCCGTCCGTGACCGGCTATGGACCGGCCTCGGCAGACTTACCTACCGGTGGCTGCTTGACCGCACATACGCTACTGACCACTGACCACTGGCACGGGTTTGCCTTTCGGGTGCTACTTTGCTAGAATATCACGAAAACATGAACGATCAGCACAAGCCTGCCGCTGTCCTTACGATAGCCGCTACGAACCAGGTGGCCGCGTCCGGGCCGGGCGCGACGCCGGGTGCGCCGGCGCCCGAGCGTGGAGGGCGCCGCCGGGATGCCGGAGTGGCCCTGCTGCTGGCCGTGGCCGGGGCGCTGCTCTATATTCCCACCGCGCCCTTCTATTTTCGCCCGGACGACGACGGGCACGCCATCTTCGATGCCCTGCTGGTGGCGCAGGGCCGGCGGCCGTACCTCGATTTCTTCGTCCACGACTCGCCCTTCATCCACTACTGGAACGCGCTGCTCTTGCAGATCGGCGGGGTCGATATGCTGACCCTGCGCTATGGGTTGGTGCCGTTCAAGATCCTGCTCTTGCCGGCGATCTATCTGCTGGCCCGGCCCGTGGCGGGGCGCCCGGTGGCGGCCCTGGCCGCGGCACTGGTGCTGATGTCGGACAGCGCCGTCAACTTCGGCATGCCGCATCCTGGCTGGTACGCGATGGCGCTGGCGTTGCTGGGGCTGTTGGGTATGCGGGCCTGGCTGGGCAGCGGGCACGGGGCGTGGCTGGTGGGCGCGGGGATCGCGTTCGGGGTGGCGGTCGATGTGAAACAGAACCTTGGGCTGTTTCTGCTCGGCGCGGGCGGCCTGCTCCTGCTGGAGCCGCTGGCGCGGGCGACCCCCGATCACGGCCTGATCTTCGCGCGGGGAGCCGGCGACCGACGGCTCTGGGTGCTGCGCGCGCTGGCCTGGCTGGTCGTGCTGGGCGGGCTGCTGGTGATGCTGCGCGACCACCTGAGCGCCGATTTGCTGGCCCTGCTGTGGGCGCCGCTCGTGGCGCTGGCCGGGCTGAGCCTCTGGCCGGGACCGCCCGGCGCGGGCAACGCGGCGCTGTTGGGACCGGCGCTGCGCCGGGTGCTCCTGCTGGCGGCGGGCGCGGCCATTGCCGTCGTGCCCTGGCTGCTGGCCCTGGGCCTGATTTCGGGCTTCGATCAACTGATACCAGGGCTGCTGCTGGTGCCCAGCCAATTGCCCAAAGTGCTGTACTTCCCCTATAAAATGCCGCCCGCCGAGTTCTGGCAGGTGGTCGCGCTGGTGGTGGGGGCGCCGCTGGTGGGGTGGTTGAGCTTGCGCCGCTGGCCGGGGCAACCGCGCCGGGCGCTGCTGCTGGTGGGCGGGTTCTGCGCGGGCTGGCTGCTGCTGCCGGACCGCCCGGATGTGCTGTGGCAGGGCGGCATTTTTAGCTGGTACTACGTGCCGCCCGCGCTGATCTGGCTCGGCCTGCTGGTGCAGGGACGCGGGTGGGACGGCAGTGCGGCGCCAACGCGCCTAGGGATGGTCCCGCTCTACGATCGCTTCTTGCTGGCTGCGGGCGCCTTCGGCCTGCTGCAACTTTATCCGCTGATGGACCGGGTTCACGGCGCCTGGAGCTATCCGTTCACGCTGCCGCTGCTGGCGCTGGTCGTGTCCCGCCTGCCGGGGTGGGCGGCGCGGGCGCTGCCATCGTGCGCCGCGCCCGCCGCGCGGCGCGTGCTGTTGGTCGCCCTGCTGGCGCTGCCGGTGTTCTGGGCCTGGTTTATCGCCGGGTGGCGCGTCACCCTGTGGTGGGATGTGCCGGCTTCGCTGGCGGCGGGCCGGCCGGTTGCCGCCGCCTGGCAGCCGATCACCGTGCCGCATACCAGCCTGATCGCGCACACGCCCGATCCCGCCGCCTACCAGGCGGTCTACGACTTGATTACCGCGAAGACCCGCCCCGGCGAGCCGATCTACGCCTTCCCCAACGAGCAGGCTTTCTACGTGATCTGCGACCGCCCGCGCGGCAGCGAGCATAGCTACTTGCTGCCAGGCGTCACCAGCGCGGCGGAACAGCAGGCGGCGATGGCCGATCTGACCCGCAACGGCGTGCGCTACATAATTATGTTTGTGCCGAGTCCGGGCATGGAACAGGGGCTGGGCGGCTACGGCCCGCTCGACCCGCTCGCCAATTATTTGCGCGTGCATTACCACGCCATCGGGGTGTTCGGTAATTACGCGGTGATGGAGCAAAACTAAGGATGAATGCGGATGCGCAGGCGAATATCCTGATCTATGCCGGGGGCAGCGTGTTCGGGCGGCTCCTGGCGGCGGACTTGCTGGCCCAGACCGCGGCCTGCCTGTTCCTGGTGGGCCCGGACGATGGGCAGGAGGCGCGGGCGGCGCGCGAACTGGATCCCAGCGGCACGCGCGTGCGCGCCGGACACGCCGACCTGGCGGACGAGGCGGGCCTGGCCCAACTGCTGGACGGCATGGACGCGGCGATCTGCTGTGTGCGTGGCTTTCGCGGCGTCCCGGCCACATTGATCGACGCTTGCACGGCCCGCGGTGTCGCTTACTTCGACATCGCCGACAACCGCGCGTTCGTGCATCGGGTGCTGGGCCGCCGGGCGGCCATCGAGGCCAGCGGCATCACCGCCGGGACGGGGTTGGGCATCCTGCCCGGCCTCTCGGCACCCATGACCCGCTATCTGGTCGAGCAACTGGCGCTCTATGAAACGGCGCGCGTGGATGTGGCTGTGTTCATCGGCAGCCACCGGGCGCGCGGCGTGGGCGCGCTGGCGGCGGCGCTGCGCTGCGCCGGGCGCCCGCTGGCGCGCAACATCTACGGCTGGAGTGGGCGGCAGCGCCCGCGCTTTCCCGCGCCCATCGGTAAGCGCCCGGTCTACAACTTCGACGCGCCCGACTACGACCTGTTCCCGGCCCTGTTCGGCGTGCGCCAGGACCGCATCCGTGTGCGCATGGGCTTCGAGTTAGATATCGTCAACCGGGTGCTGGCGATTCTGGGGCTGTTACGGCGGCTCGGCTGGCGCTGGCGCTACAAAAGTCCGCTGATCACGCTGCTGCTCGGCATGTCGGCGCCGCTACGGGCGCTTGGCGAGGACGGCGGCGCGCTGTTGACTACCGTGCGTGGCATCGCCAGCCGTCCAGGGCACCATGCCGTCATCCGGGCAGGCACGATGAACATCGTCGCCTCCGACGCGCGCTTGCTGTTCGTCTTACCCTGCGCGCTGGCCGTGGCCCGCTACCTCGATGGGCAGCTTGGCTCTGGCCTGCTCGATTGGCGGACCTGGATCGATCCCGCGGAGCTGTGGGATGCCCTGCGCGCTCGCGGCCTGAGTGTAGATTGGAAGGCCGAGTAGCGACGCCCGCGCGGTAAAAAGAACCGGCGGGAGGAAAGAGGCTCCCCCCCGCCGGTCGTTTGTTGCGGAGGTGTTATTCGACCTTCAGGATCTTGAACTCCATCCGGCCCGCCAGGGTATCGACGGCGACCACCTCGCCGACGCGGCGGTTGATCAGCGCCGCGCCGATGGGCGAAGCCGTCGAAATCTTGTGCTGGCGCGGATTGGCCTCGGCGGGGCTGACGATACGCCAGTTCTCCTCCACGCCCTCGGCATCCTTCACATAGACCGTCCGGCCCACGCCAACCGTTTCGGTGGTGCCGTTGTTCTCGATCACCCGGCCATAGCGCAGGGTCTGCTCGATGCTGCGGATCTCGCCTTCAAGGAACGCCTGCTCGCGCTTGGCGTCCTCGTATTCGCCGCTCTCGCTGATATCGCCGTCGTCTTTGGCACCACGGATCCGCTCCGCGACCTCGCGGCGGCGCGGGGTGCGCAGAAATTCAAGTTTGGACTCCAGTTCGGCTTTGCCTTCCGGAGTCAGGTATACGACCTGCTCAGTCATAGTTGCTCACTTCCTACCCCTCAAGCTTAGCTGAGGTGTTGTGCTACGTTGCCAACACGCCCGGCGCCTGTCCGGGGGATAAATAAATGCCCCCGCACGTAGCGGGGGTGCATAAGCCGCGCGAGGACCCTTTGTACCGGTGCTGGGCCCCTCTGGAAACAGCTTATAGATGTTATAGCAAAAATCGCAGCATTTTGCAAGTAGCCCATTAGTCCCTGGTTAGTCCCTGAACAGACTGTACGCTATGCCGGGCAGATGATCCAGAAGGGACAGCGCAGGCACTCGTCGGTTTCGGCGGGGATGGGCGGAAAGTGCCCGGCGCGGATGCCGCGCACGGCGCCTTCCAGCTTGTCCAGCCGCTGCTGCTCGAAGCGCCCGGCGTCGGCCACCTCCACGGTCTCGCCGGTGCCCAGGTACTCCAACTCGATGGCGAGCGGGACATCCGCGCCCAGCGTGTGCCGGGCCGCCGCGCGCAGTAGCGCCAGCCGTGGCGCTTTGCGGTCCTCGTCGCGCGGCTTGCCGACGCGGGTGCGCACCAATCGCACACCCTGGTCGGAACGTCGTTGGGCCAGGTCATAGCGGGCGCGCACCGTGGCGCCGCCCAGCGGCAGGCTTAGCTCCACCTGCGCCTGGACGGGCGGCAACGTGGCGCCCAACCGCTGCCAGGTGGCGACGACGAGGCGCCGCGCCGCCGCCGCGTAGAGCGCCTCGTGGACGTGGCCCTGCGGCCCATCCGTCTCCCAGGCTCCGGCCAGCAGGTCGAGGACCGCCCCTTCGTGCGTGGGGAGCGTGGCCGCCTCATGGTCCGCGCGCAAGCGGCCCAGGACATTCTGCACTACCCGGTGGAAACGCCGGTAGCCGTCGCTTTCGTCGCCGTCGTTGAGTCGCAGGCGGCGGCTATATTCGTACTGCCGGGGGCAGCGCAGATACTGCTCCAGTTCCTCGACGGTCAGCGTCACCCGTTCCTCGCCGCATGGGGCCGGGGGCGCGGGCGGCTCCGGCGCGGGCACAGCGCGCCAATCCAGCACCGGCACCGGCGTTTGCTCAAAGAACGGCTCGATCATCGTCCAGAAGGGCGAGGGTTTGGCGTTTTGCTTGCCGTAGCGGGCGGCGCGGCTCAGGATCAGTTCGTCGCGGGCGCGGCTCAGAGCCACGAAGAATAGGCAGGTTTCCTCCAGGTCGTGATCGCCTTCCTGCGCTCCTTCGATCAGGCCGGGCGGCGCGGGGCACGGCTCCCACATCTCGCGGAAGGGGAAGCGGCCCGCCGCCAGCCCCGGCAGATAGACCACCGGGAACTCCAGCCCCTTGCTGGCATGGACGGTGAGGACGCGCACGGCGTCCACATCCTCGCCGCCGGGCGGCGTGCGGCCCGGCACCTCTTTGGCCGCATACAGCCGGCGCACATGGGTCAGGAACTCGCGCAACGGGGCGGCGGGGTCGCCAGGCGGGCTTTCCTCGTCGCCGGGCGAGGATGTGGACGGCGCCTGGAAGCTCCGCGCCAGCGCCAGCAACTGGCCGAGCGCCAGGAGCCGGGCCACTGCGCGGGCGCTACCGCCCGCCAGCAGCGCGCGCAGCGGCGAGGCCGGGCCGAACAG
>JAICKM010000779.1 GCA_025927935.1 Chloroflexia bacterium
CCGCGGGCAGGGCCAACAGGAGCAAGAGCGCCAGGCACCCGACCCAGATGCGGAAAGCGGCAACAGCACGGTTCATGTCTGGTCTGCGCAATCTAGGGGGTCGCCGCAGGGAGCGATCACCCAGGAGAGGCCATTATACCATATTATGGCGTAATTGTACTCCTGTTTTGCCCCTGATCACGCGCAATTTTATAAATCAAATATTGCCGCTCCGTCGGCGGGGCCACGGATCTGCTCTCTCGGCATAGCCCGCAAGGCGCGGAGACATGGGCTTGTGAGGGCCTTCACATTCCCGGCGACAGGGTAAGTCACAAATATTACGATTAGCGCTATCATATGTCCTGATGATTCCCGCCCTCCGCCCTCCAGACAGCCGGACACGGTAAATCAGCCATAGATAGGGTCCGCCTCCAGATGTAGAACACTCCACCCAAATTCCGCCTTGCGAGATCCAACAAGGGCCAGATGCCTGGTCGCGCGAGGTCTGCTAAGATATTAATGACGGCAACAAGGAAGAACATTCCAGGGGCCGCAAATCAAAGGTAGTAGACTTCGCGGTTTCGCGAACAGGGGCCGGCCCCCGCAGGCCGGAGAGCAGGAAAGATCAGGATGGCGCAGATGGAGACGGAGCAGGCCGGTATGACAAAAATTCGGGTCTTGATTGTCGACGATTCGCCCTGCATGCGCGACAGTCTGCGCACGGCGTTGAGTTTTGACCCGGCCCTCGAAATCGCCGGCGAAGCCGTGGACGGCGCCGAAGCGGTGAAGATGGCGGCGCATCTCCAGCCCGATGTGGTCCTGGTCGATCTCGAAATGCCCCTGGGCGACGGCTATGTCAGCATGCAAGAACTGACCGAGCGCCGGCTGGCCCGCGCGGTCGTCGCGCTGAGCATCCACAGCGACGCGGCAAGCCGGGCGCGCGCCCGCGCGGCGGGCGCCACCGTCTTTCTGCCCAAGGGCACGCCCATCGGCCCGCTGGCGACGGCCGTCCGCCGGGCCGGCGAGCAGGCGACTCCCCGGCGCACCGGGGAGTCCACCGCCCGGCGCGCGTTCCAGATGCGCTCCTGGGCCTTGCCCGCCGCCGCGCCCGCCTCGTAGGCCCCACCCCGCAGCCCGCCCGGCCGCATTCTATCTGACGACGCGATATGTCAGATGCGTGACGCCGGGGGCCGCCAGCACCTGCGTGCTTTCCAGTTCAATCGGCTCAGAACCCAGGTTGTCGAACAACCGGATGCCCACGCCGAGCAGCACGGGCGCCAGGTCGATATGAATCTCATCCAGCAGCCCGGTCTTGAGGCACTGCTGCGTGATAGTCGCCGTGGCGACCGCCACGTTCTTGTCCCCGGCGGCTTGCTTGGCCTGGCGAATCGCGCTCTCCACGCCGTCGGTGACGAAGGTGAACGGCGATCCCTCCTTGACCCATTCCTGGGGCGGGGTATGGGTAACGATAAAGCAGGGGGCAAAGGGCGGATGCCCCGCCCAGGCGTGGGCGACATCGAACATGCGCCGGCCCGCGACCATGGCCCCCGTGGTGCTAATGGCTTCCTGTAGAAGTGCGGCGCTCTCCGGCGCGACTTTGAGCACCATCCTGCCGTCCTGTACCGGGATCTCCGTGCTGCCGCTGAAGTACCACTTAAAGAGCGGCCCCACCTCGTCGTCCGGCAGGGCGATAAAGCCGTCCAGCGACATCGTGATGGCGGTAATGACTTTGCCCATGTTGAGGTTCCTTTCCTGCGACCTGTATAGGGTGACGAACTCTGCAGCCCAGCGGCGTAGCAGGTCGTCAGAGGCAAAGGACGATATATATCCGTATCCGCCGGTTAGCAGCAATAACGGAAAGGGTGCCCTCTCCGGCACCCGCCACATCCCGGCCTGGCAATGTGTCCATAGGCCGCCACGCGACTAGCAGCGAGCCTACGCAGTTTTACGTAGGGTGAGCGGCGCGCAGGCGGCTTCCCCGGCACGGGGCGATACCGCAATTCTTACGATGTGTGCCAGGTAACGCAGTGCTATAGTAGCTTCAGGAAACGCACACCGCTCTGGAGGGCGGGCAGCAACAAGGTGCGCGGTATGACAAGCAAAGGAGAAACTGCGATGTCTACGGAAGCGAACAAGGCATTGGTGCGGCGGCTGCTGGACGAAGGCTTTAACGGCGGGAACATGGCGGTCTTCGACGAACTCCTCGCGCCGGACTTCGTCAATCACGATCCGTCGATGCCGGAAGCGGTGGATCGCGAGGGCCTCAAACAGTGGTGGACAGCCCTACGCACGAGCTTTCCCGATCTGCATACCGATGCCGAGGCGTTGATTGCGGAAGGCGACATGATCGTGAAACGGGCCACCGGGCGGGGCACGATGATGGGCGAGTTCGGCGGCCACGCGGCGACCGGCAAGCGCTTCGTCAATCCCACGATCAGCATCTACCGCATTGAGGATGGGCAGATCAAGGAACTCTGGTGGGGCTACGATAACCTGAGCGTCGTGATGCAATTGGGCCTGATTCCGCATCCGGAACCGGCCTCCGTGTAAGCCCCCACACCGGCAGGCGGGCGCGGGCGGCGCCCGCCCTGCCTGTCCTCCTGCCGGCGCTATTCTTCTGCCGGGTAGTCCGTGGGTGCGCCAATGCCTCCCACCACGGCGCTCCCGTCTACATACTCCTCCCTATGCGCCTCGCGAACCTGGGCGGTCATTGGTTTGCCGGCAAAATGAGCAGGAATTGGACTGTCAGGTGAACAATGCCCGGCACTATGCTATAGACATCCGGCGCGAGTCGGGTTCCTGTCAGGTTTTGGTCAGACTTCTTGTAGGGATCACTCCGTCCATTGTTGTGCTTTAATAGAGTTACGCAGACTCGTAACCGTGCGATAGGCCCCGAAGAGGCCGGGCGCGCGAAAGCAACAAGAAAGCAGAGCAGTAACGATGAACACCAACATCCTGTGGCTGGGAACCCCGCAATGTGATGATCCCGCGCTGGTCGGCGGCAAGACCGCCAACCTGAGCCGCCTGGCCGCCCGCGAGCCGGTGCCGCCCGGCTTTTGCCTGACCACGACCAGCTACCAACTGGCGCACGAATCGCGACGTGCCCGCAAAGCCGCGGGTGCATCCGCCGTCCGGTTGCCCGCATCCCTGCGCGACGAACTGGTGCGGGCCTATGGGCAACTGGCGGCGCGCAGCGGTCTCGATGCGCCCGCTGTCGCCGTCCGTTCGTCCGCAGTGGACGAAGATGGCGGCGCCGCCTCCTTCGCCGGGCAGCACGAAACGTATCTCAATGTGGCG
>JAICKM010000446.1 GCA_025927935.1 Chloroflexia bacterium
CCGGAGTTGTTCTACCTGGATGAAAAAGGCCGCACCACCGTAGTCGCCGGGGTGCCGCCCGACTATTTCAGCGCCACCGGCCAGTATTGGGGCAACCCGCTCTACCGCTGGGATGTGCTGGCTTCGACCGGCTATGCCTGGTGGGCGGAGCGGTTCCGTAATGCCTTCCACCTGTACGACTTCGTGCGGCTCGACCACTTCCGCGGCTTCGCCGCTTATTGGGAAGTGCCGGTCAACGAAGAACAGACCGCCGCCAACGGCCACTGGGTGAAAGGCCCGGGCGTTCCGTTCTTCCAGGCTATCCGCGAGGCCCTGGGCGACCAGCCGATCATTGCCGAAGACCTGGGCGTGATCACACCGGACGTGATCGAAATCCGCGAGACCATGGGCTTCCCTGGCATGCGTGTGTTGCAGTTCGCCTTCGGCGCGTTCGAAACCGACGCCACCGACCCGTACCTGCCCCACAACTTCGATCACAACACTGTGGTCTACACCGGCACCCATGACAACGACACGACCGTCGGGTGGTATAACACGGCGTCGGAGCAGGAGCAGGTGAACGTGCGGCATTACCTCGATCTGGACGACCGCAGCGACGTGGCCGGGCAGCTCATCGCCGAGAAACTGGTGCGGCTGGCCTTCAGTTCGGTCGCCAACACCGCGATTGTGCCGCTCCCGGATCTGCTGGGCCTGGGCAATGAAGCGCGCATGAACTTGCCGGGCCGCGCCTACGGTAACTGGGGCTGGCGCTACGACCCCACCTGCCTGACCGGCGAAATCCGCGCCTACCTGCGCGACATCACGATCCTGTTCGCCCGCTACCTCCCGCCGCGCGACCGCCCGCTGAAAGGCCAGGGCAACATCTAGCGCAGTACAGAAGCAGGCCACGCCCTTTGCCCCGGTGTCATGCTGAGCGCAGCGAAGCATCTCGTCTTGTCCCCACCGAGACGAGACTCTTCGCTCCGCTCAGAGCGACAAGCCCCTGGGTGAGCGCGCCCTGGCGGTGTAGGGGCCGGTTTCAATCCGGCCTGCATCATCCGTATTATCGCGCCATCTCTTTATCGAAGAACTGGTACACCCGCGTCATATACGCGGCGGGATCGGCCTCGTAGGTGCGCACATGCGTGGCGCCCGGCACGCGCACCAGATCGCTATCCGGGTTGGTGCTGGCGGCCCGTAGCTCCTCGGCGTTGCTGGGCGGCACGAAGTCGTCGGCCAGGCCGTGGAAGAACAGGAAGGCCCGGTTGGGCTGGGCACGCACGGCATCCACGGGCCGCAGGTTGGGGTCTAGGCCGTAGAGCGGCACGGCCCACAGCGTCGGCTGCGTGAAGAACGCGGGCAGGGGGCTGCGGGCCGGCAATTCCTTCTCCAGCAGCGGACGCAGTTCGGCGAAGGCGCTATCCGCCACGATGGCCCCCACGTCAGGCATCTCCGGCGCGGCGCGCAAGGTCGAGGCCGCCCCCATGCTGTCGCCGATGACGGCCATTGCGTGCGGGTTATACGTGGTGCCCGCCACGCCGCTCTTCATGAAGTCATACGCGCCCAGCACGTCCAGGTATTCCTTCGTCCCCAGCGTGAAGTGATCCCCGCCGCTGTCCCCGTTGGCGCTCAGGTCGAACAGCAGCACATCATAGCCGTGCTGAAGCAGGTCGTGGGCGATCTTATCCGTGTGGTAGCTGGTGTCGATCCGATTATGATGCCAACCATGCACCATGATCACGCTGCGCCCAGCAGTATTATTCGCCGCGTGGAACAGCCAGCCCTTCAGCGTCGCCGGCTGGCGGCTGGGAAAGCTGACATCGCTGTACTTGGTGCCGATGGTGGACGCGTCGGCGGTATCCACCGGCACGCGGTACGCGCCGGTCAGGCTCCCAGCCACGTAAATGCTCAGCCCGGTCACCACGACCCCGGCCAGCACGGCCAGGACCACGACGGCGATGAGCAGGCGGCGCCCCCAGTTGGGGCGGGCGCGGGTTTGGCGGGCGGGCGCGACAGCGGGGACGGCCATGAATGTGTTCCTCGTTTCTAATGAGTGGTCTATAGCGCGTACTCCGAATCAGGCAACGCGTTGAGGTAAGACCCGGTGCGCGGGACCCGCTGAGCACCGGGCGAGATGCTGACCAATTGTACCAGGATGCGCGTGGATCAGCCAGCAAATTCTGTATAACAGGCCGCGTAGATGGTCTTTGCTTATTGTAGCCCACGGCTTGAGCCGGGGAGTGCTGCCAGATCAGAATGCATGATCAGGGCGGATGTTACGACCGGCGCCGGCGCATCAAGGGCATCACCTGCCGTCCGGCAGGCGTCGTAGCCCGTATGGTATAATGATCGGGTAGTTGAACGCTGGATTTCGCTTGCTGTGGGGCCTCGCCGCTGCTCCGGAGCGCTACGCCGGGTGCCCTGTGCCGCCATGATTGACCCTGTACCATCCGACATACAGACCGCGCCGGCCGTGCGCTCCGCGCCCGCGACAGTGGACCGGGCGCGACTGACCCCGCGCTATCGGCGTGCCCAGGCGTCCTGGCTGATCGCCCGGCGCGAGATCGTCGATTTGCTCAGCGATTGGCGCATCATCGGCCCGGCGCTGCTGCTGGTCGTCGTCTTCCCGCTGCTGCTGGTGATCATGTCGGCCCAGGGGCAGGGCTTTCTCACGCGCCGGGTCTCGGCGGACGCCTTCACCAACCTGGTGCCCTTTGCGCTGATGCTGGTCGGCTTTTTCCCCGTCTCCTTCTCGCTGATGATCGCGCTGGAAAGCTTCGCCGGAGAGAAGGAGCGCAACACGCTCGAAGCGTTGCTCTCCACACCTTTGAGCGACCGCACGCTCTACCTGGGCAAGCTGCTGGCCGCGCTGATCCCCCCGCTGGTGGCGAGCTACCTTAGCATGAGCCTCTACCTGGGCGGGGTCGTGCTCGTCACCGGCTACCGGCCCGATTGGCTGCTGATCGGCGCGGTCGCCTTGCTCGACCTGGCCCAGGCGCTGGTCATGGTGGGCAGCGCCTTGATCATCTCCAGCCACACCACCAGCGTGCGCGCGGCGAACCTGCTGGCCGCCTTCATCATCCTGCCCATGAGCGTGCTGATCCAGGGCAACAACGCGCTGATCCTGTGGGGCGGCGGCGGGCAGTTGTGGCTGATCGCGCTGGCGCTGGGCCTGTTCGCGCTGCTGCTGATCCGCATGGGCCTGCGCCTGTTCAACCGGGAGCAGATCCTGGCCCGCGAGATGGACGACCTGCGCCCCGGCCAGCTCGCGCTCACCTTCCGCCAGTTCTGGGCGCTGGCGCCGCGGGCGGCGCTCCAGTTGCGCGCCGCCCCCGCTCCGCCCGTCGAGGCCGCCGTGCCCGCCGCGCCCGCCCGGCCCTTCAGCCTGGGCCGGCTCTACCGCCGCGACATCCCGGTGCTGCTGCGCCTGCGCTGGCCCGATCTGGCGTTGGTCACATGCGCGCTCGTGTTCGCCCTGGCCCTCGGCTGGACCCTGGCCGCGCGCTACCCGATCACGACCTCGGCGTTGATCAACGCGGCGGGTAGCCAGGGCGCCGCCGGTGGACCGCTGGGGCTGCTCGGCGCCGCCGGCAGCGACGACAGCGGCGTGCTGGGGCTGCTCGGCGGGGTGGTGAGCGTGGTGTTGCGCACCGTGCTGCTGAGCGCCTTCCTGATCGTGCTGGGCGTGATGAGCTTCGGCACGCTGCCGGTGCTGTTCATGATGCTGGTGGCCGGAGCGGTCGGGTTCGTGCTGGGCCAACTGGCCCTGGCCGGCACCTCGCCCCTGGTGCTCGGCGTCACCCTGCTGTTCCCGCCGGTGCTGTTCCCCGCGCTGGCCCTCTTGCTGCTCACGGCGTTCGCGGCGCGCTTCGGCCTCGTCGTCGCCGCCCCGCCGCGCGGCTTCAGCCTGGGCGACAGCCTGCTGCTGGCCCTGGCCGAATATCTCAAGATCTGCCTGCTGGCGGTGCCGCTGTTGCTGCTGGGCGGCCTGCTGCAAAGCCTGCTGCTGGCGCTCGTCCAGGCGGTGCGCTGACCCATGCACACCCTGGCCCATGTGCTCGACATCCAGCCCGGCGAGATGGTGGCCTTCGTCGGCGCGGGCGGCAAGACCACGACGCTGCAACGCATGCTGATCGAACTCCGCGCCGCCGGGCGCACCGTACTCACCACCAGCACCGTGCATATGTTCCCGCTTAAGGGCGTGCCCGCGCATCCCTTCCTTATCGAATCCGACCCGGCGGCCCTGGCCGCGCAATTGCCGGAGCTGCTGGCCGACGCCGGGCATGTGCGCGTCGCGGGCGAGCAGTTGCGCGTGGACAAGATTCGCGGGCTGGACGCGGGGCAGGTGGCCGCGCTCAAGGCGCTGCCCGGCCTGGACAACCTGCTGGTCGAAGCCGACGGCGCGCGCCATCGCTCGCTCAAGGCGCCCGCCGCCCATGAACCGGCCCTGCCCGCAGGCGTCGATCTGCTGCTGATCATCGTGGGTCTGGATATCATCGGCAAGCCGCTCGACGACGACCACGTGCATCGCCCGGAGCAGGTCGCGGCGATCACCGGCCTGTCGCCGGGCGCGCCCATTACCCCGGCGGCGGCGGCGGCGGTTGTCACCAGCCCGGCGGGCGGGCTGAAAGATGTGCCGCCGGGCGTGCGCTGCTGGGTTATAGCCACCAAGTTCAGCTACGACACAGGGCCGGTGGGCGGTGAACTGGCCTCAGCGGTGCTGGGGGCGGGCGATCCGCGCATCGAGGGCGTGGTATTGCTTGGCGCCGGGCCGGTCGAGCAAATCGGCTCCGCGCCTATGGTGGTCGCCAGGTGGTGAACCGGGCGCCGGGCCTCGCCCCCGCGCCGCCGGAGCCGCCGGGCGCGACAGGGACTGAGGCGGCTCCACGCCCGCCGCCCGCGCCCGCCGCCCGGCGATCCGCGCTCCTGCACGCGCTGGCGCTGGGGCTGATCGTGGTCGTGGCGCTGGCGTTGCGCGTCGTGGGCCATAACTGGGACGAGAACCAGCACCTCAACGTCGACGACTACTACGTCACCAAGGTGGCGATGAACCGCGTCAATCTGCCGCCCGGCGTCCCCCTCGGCCAGTTGCTCGATCCCGCGCACAGCCCGCTCAACCCGCGCACGGGCGGCGAGTTCTACGTCTACGGCGCCCTGCCCCTCTACGCGGCGCGCGCTACGGGCGCCCTGGCGACAGCCGCCACCGGCAATACCTACTACAGTTCGCTGAACGGCGTCGAGCAGATCGGGCGGGTGCTGGCCGCGCTGTTCGATACGCTGACGCTGCTGCTGGTCTATCTGGTGGCGCGGCGGCTCTGGGGCGCGGGGGCGGGCCTGATCGCGGCGGCGCTCTACGCGCTGGCCGTCTTACCCATCCAGATCAGCCACTTTTACATCACCGACCCGTTCATGACCACGTTCATGACGGCGACCCTGGCCGCGAGCGTGTTGTTCTATCAGACGCGGCGGCGCCGCTTTGCCGCGCTGGCCGGGCTGTGTACCGGGCTGGCCCTGGCCTGCAAGCTCAGCGCGGCCCCGGTGATCGTCCTGCCCCTCGCGGCGGCGCTCGCTCTCTGGTGGCAATCCCGCAGTGCGGGGGATGGGCAGCAGCACGCTACCCGGTGGTTGGTCGGGACGGGGGCGCTGATCGCCGGGACGGCGTTCCTCGGCCTGCTGCTGGCCGACCCGTTCGCCGTGCTGGACGCGGGCAGCTATCTACGCATCATGACCGAGCAGGCGACCATCCAGACCGGCGACAAGGACCAATGGTTCACGCGCAAGTACGTCGGCACCTGGCCGGTGCTCTACCTGGGCGGCCAGTTGTTGCTGCTGGGCGCTGGGCCGCTCGTGGGCCTGACGGGGCTGCTGGGCGGCGGCCTGGTGGTGGCGCGCGCCTGGCGCGGGCGCCGGGTGGCCGAGGGGTTGCTGCTGCTGGGCGGCCTGGCCTATTTCGCCTCTATCGCCTTTGCTGAGACGCAATGGGTGCGCTACCTGCTGCCGGTCGTGCC